>JAEEQO010000036.1 GCA_016285335.1 Victivallales bacterium
GGGTCCCAAGCAATATGTTCGGCGTGGCGCCCGCCTACTTCGAGATCCGCAACTGGGAGATCGAGGAAGGCCGCCTCTTCACGAACGAGGAAGTCGACACCAACGCGCGCGTTTGCGTGGTCGGCACCACCATCGTGAAGGAAGTCTTCAACGGCATGTCCCCGCTCGACTGCGAACTCCGAATCGGCGACGTCACGTTCACCGTCATCGGCGTCCTCAAAACGAAGGGCGCGAACATGATGGGCTCGGACGAAGACGACGTGGTCCTGACCCCGTGGACCACCATGCGCATGCGTGTGACTGGCCTCAAGACCGGAACCGCTTCCAACATGACCAGCTCCGTCTCCGATTCGCCCGGCGAACGCTTCGCCGTCAGCGGACGCGCGCTCTACCCGGAGCAGGACAACAGCATCACGAAGGACAAGCTCTTCTACAGCCGGTTCACCCAGCTGGACCAGATCATCGTCACCGCCTCCACGATCGAGAAGAACGAGCAGGCCGTGCGGGAAGTCGAGGAACTGCTCCGCAAACGCCACAACCTCAGCATCGAACAGGACGACGACTTCACCGTCCGCAACTCCGCCGAATTCATGTCCATGCTGAACCAGACCTCCACGCTCATGACGAACCTGCTCCTCGGCGTCGCCCTGATCTCCCTCGTTGTCGGCGGCGTCGGCATCATGAACATCATGCTCGTGTCCGTCACGGAGCGCACCCGCGAGATCGGCCTCCGCATGGCGGTCGGCGCGCGTTCCCGCGACATCCTCCGGCAGTTCCTCATCGAATCCGTCGTGCTGTGCATCTCCGGCGGCATCATGGGCATCCTGCTCGGACACGGCGCGTCTCTGATGATCGCGGGCGTCCTCGGCTGGCCCATCGAAGCCAGTCCGCAGGCGATCGTCGCGGCGGTCATCGTGTCCGCCACGGTCGGCATCCTCTTCGGGTTCTACCCCGCGTGGAAAGCCTCCCGCCTCGACCCGATCGAAGCCCTCCGCTACGAGTGACGGCACCCCCCTGCCCTCAGCGCATCAATTTGATTTCAAGCCCCTGGTCCTCCCGATCCGGGGCTTCTTTTTGCCTCAATGCCCGTGGTTGGATCATCTTCTGTTCGGACCAGAGCATTCCGGCGCAAGCGTCGTCGAAAATACCAAGTATCACTTGAACGGCTTGTTGCTGACCCGAACATGCGAAGAAAGGATGAGGAGAAATGAAGATGCGACCAATACGTCTTCCCCGATCCGCATAAAATCCGGCAAATTCTTTAAGGAAATCAAGGAAAAAAACTGTTTTTTCTCTTTTTTGAGGCTTGACAAAACAGTAAAAAGGCTTATTTTTATGGTAACGAAGGTTCGCATCCTGCGGGCCTTGACCGGAAACACCCACTCTTTCCCCTCAAAAATAAAACAATCGAGGTAACCAATGAAACACTCCAAACTGCTGATCGCGCTTGCTATGACGGGCGCCATCTCCCTCGGCGTAACGGCGTACGCGCAGTCGTCGCCGACAAAGCCGAAACACACGTTCGCCAACCCGCTCGACGTCCTCGTCGGACATGAGCGCGGCGTCCGCGGCGGCGAGCCCGTCGTCCTCATCTACAAGGATGACTACTATCTTTTCGTTTCGCATCGCAGAGGCTACTGGTACTCCCCTGACTTCCAGAACTGGACCTATGTCGACGCCCCCAACTATCCCGCCGGCGTCGTTTCCGTCGTGGAGTTCCAGGGCGAGCTCATCGGCTGCTCGATGAACAACCGCAACGTCTACAAGGCGATCGATCCCAAGGCCGGTACCTGGGAGAAGATCGGCGAGCTCAGCAGCGACCGTTACGGCGACGCCAACCTGTTCGCCGACGGCGACCGCCTCTATCTGTATTTCGGCTGGTCCCAGATCATGCCGTTCCAGGTCGTCGAACTCGATACCAAGACCTTCAAGGAGAAAGCCGAACCCATTCCGCTGTTCTTCAGTGACATCAAGAACCACGGCTTCGAAGCGCGCAAGCCCGAAGACGTCATCTACTCCATTTTCGGCGGACGCCGCGATTACGGTCCCGAGGAGTTTCCCTGGATCGAAGGTCCGTGGGTGACCAAGCACAACGGCAAGTACTATCTGCAGTACGCCGCCATCGGCCTCGAGTTCATTTCCTACTCCCACGGCGTGTATGTCTCCGACAGCCCGACCGGACCGTTCACCTATTCCGAACATAATCCGCTCACGTTCAAGACCAGCGGATTCGAGGTCGGCGCAGGCCACGGCAGCACCTTCCACGACAAGAAGGGCAACCTCTGGACCATCTGCATGATCCCCGCGCACTACGGCGAAAACGGACGCGGCTCCGAGCTCGCGATCTTCCCGACAGCCGTGGACAAGGACGGCGTGATGTACTCCGACACCGCTTATGGCGACTATCCGCAGTATTTCCCCAATGACCGTAAGGTCGGCGGCGCGGACAACTACACCGACTGGAAGCTTCTTTCCTACAAGAAGCGCACCGAAGTCTCCTCCACCGCGGCAAACCATCCCGCTGTCAATGCCCTTGATGAGGATTTCCTCACCTGCTGGGCAGCCGAGACTTCCAACCCCGGCGAATACTTCATGGTCGACCTCGGCGGCGAGGCCAGCATCAACGCCATCCAGCTGAACTGGGACCAGGTCAGAGCTCCGCAGGCGACGACCGGCGGCAACCGTCAGGGCGGTAACCGTCCCGCCGGCGGCGCCGGTGCGGCCGGTGGCGCTCCTGCCGGTGGCATGGGCGGATTCGGCGGATTCGGCGGCTTCGGTGGCGGTGCTCCCGCCGGTGCGGCTCCTGCCGGCGGCGCTCAGGGCGCGGGCGGCAATCGTCCTCGTCCGCAGGGTCAGGGCGGTGCCGGCGGCGCTGGTGGCGCTCCTGCCGGCGGCATGGGCGGTTTCGGCGGCGGCATGGGCGGATTCGGCGGCGGCATGGGCGGCATGATGGGTGGATTTGGCGGCATGGGCGGCGGACGCTCTGTCGGTCCCGACACCCGCTACCAGTGCTACAAGGTCGAAGTCTCCACGGACGGCACCAACTGGACCACGGTCATCGACAAGCCGGAAAACAACCTCGAACTCAAGCACGACTACAACGAGTTCGAAAAGCCGGTGAAGGCCCGCTACGTCAAGGTCACCAATATCGCGACCTACGACAATTCCCTGTTCGCGATCAAGGACCTCCGCATCTTCGGCACCACCGACAAGATGAAGACCACGAAGGTCGCTGACAAGGACGTCATGGCCGTCCGCAATCCGGAAGACCTTCGCGAGGCCAACCTCCTCTGGAAGCCCGTGGAAGGCGCCGACGGATACGTGATCCGTTACGGCATTGAGCCGAACAAGCTCTACAACAGCTACATCGTCTATGACGACAACAAGCTCTACATGCACAGCCTGAACACCGCTCCCGAGAAGTACTACTTCGAGGTCGAAGCGTTCTCCAGCGGACTTCCGAAGTATCGCGAGAACCCCCTCGCCACCATCGGCACCGGCGCTGAACTCCAGCTCGGCGGCGGCCGTGGGGGCGGCATGGGCGGCTTCTCCAGCTACAGCCAGGCCGGCAACACGATCGTAATGCTTAAGGAAGGCGTCGATGAATACGTGTTCGAAGACATCACGCCCGGCAACTGGAACCTCACCCACTCCTATGGTCCCAATCTCTGGAGAGGCGAGCTGACCGAGAAGGAACTCATTTCCGACGAGGCCAACCCGAAGGCCACCCTCGACGTCCCGCTCACGAAGCTCGGCGTCGGCACCAAGGTCACCGGCACTCTCCGCATGAAAGTCATCCCGGGCAAGGAGAAAGGCAAGATCGTTGTCTACATCGACAAAAAATAACAAGTAAAGCAGGACGTGCCCGTGCGCAAGCCGGGCACTGTTCGATACCCTGTGTGGCCCGGTTCCGTATCCAAACGGAGCCGGGTTTTTTCATATATGGAATCGGGGAGCATTGACCTGTCTGCCTGATCCGGGGAGGGGGGGAGCCGGTCTTGCTTTGTTATGTTTCGTTTTTGATCATGCAAGCGGAAAATGGCATTGTACGGAGGCGCGGCATCGCAGCCTCTTCCCTGCGTTCCCCGACGTTATTGTGATCGTTCAGACGGGCATTCCATTTCCTCCGGGCCGAACTGTTCCCGGCTTCCCGGCCGGTCCACGTCCCGTCCACAAAAAACGCCTCCGAAACCTGCCGCGGCTTCGGGGGCGTATGTGTTGTTGAGGTGTTCTGTGCCGGGTTACGCCAGCATGGCCTGCCAGGCGGACTTGCTTTCCTGAATGTCGGCAACAGCGGCGGCGGAGAGGTCGTAGGACGGCGCATTTGCCGCGGGCTGATGGATGTTCAGAGTGTTCTCCGGGGCGTCGAATCCGGTGAGTTCATCCGGATCGCCTGTGGAAATGATCTCCGTCTGCGGATCGGTGCCGGATTCGGTCTCATCCGGGGCAGGGGGGAAGTTTTCCGGTTCCACGGGCTTGTCCGGCAGGCCGGAGCAGCCAGCGTCGTTGAGCGAGACGTTGTAATACACGAGCTCGCCCTTCTTGGCGTTCGTGGAGACGACCGCGATGTAGTAGTCGCCCGCCGCAAGGTCCTTGGTGGTCTTCGTTCCGTTGGCAACGGTGTAGAACGCGGCGTACTTGTCGGCCTTCTTGAGGGCGGTGGACTGGATTACCTTCATCGTGTATGTGGCATTGCCCTTCTTGTCCGTGCCTTCCACGAGCTGGTAGATCACGAACTTGGAGGCGTTGGTCGCCGTCACATTGAAGCTCAGCTTCGAGGTGTTTTCCAGCGTGATCTTCAGGTAGTCGGCGTCGTCGCCGAATCCGACATAGTTCGTGAACGTCGTGACGCCGACCTGCTTGGAGACCGTGCCGGCCGTGTCGATCTGGATGTCGCCCATCTGTTTGTAGAGCAGCGTGCCGACGGATCCGTAAACGGCCATGTTCAGCGGCTCTTCGCGTTTCTTGTCGTACACGTAATCGTTCCAGCCGTTGTCGGCGTCCGTATAGAACAAGCTCTCGTCGGAGGTAACGATGCTGTAGAATGCGCTGCCGCCCTTCTTGGCGTTCGTGGCCTGGACCGAGACGTAGTATTCGCTTCCGTCGTCGAGGTTGAAGCGGCGCAACGCCGTCTCCGCCGAATAGAGTCCCGTATTCTTGTCCTTCTTGAGCGCGGTCGTCTGGATGAGCTTCATCTTGTAGGTGACGTTGCCCTTCTTGTCCGTGCCGACGACGAGCTGCCAGATCGTGAACTTGGCGGCGTCGGTCGCGGTGACGTTGAACGCCAGAGCGGAGTCGTAGGGCAGGGAGATCGTTGCATAGTCGGCGCCGTCGCCGAATCCGGCAAAGTTGGTGAGCGTCTTGTTTTCGAGCGGGAACTCCGTTCCGGGGCTGTCGAGCTGGACCGCGTCGCCGGCTTTCGCGACCGTGTTGACGAGGAGATCTTCATCGGCGGCCGCCGGATTCAGCGGATTTTCCTGCTTCTTGTCGTAGACGTAGTTGTTCCAGCCGTCGTCGCCGTCTGCGAAGAAATGCGTCCGGCCGTCCGTGTAGTTGAGTTCCGCGTTGTAGAAGGCGTATCCGCCTTTCTTGGACGCGGCTTCCGTGGCCTGCATCGAGATGTAGTAATCGCCGCCCGCCTCGATGAGGAGGTCCTTCGTGGTCGCGGCGTAAAGCCCCGTGTTCTTGTCTTTCTTGAGGACGGTCGCCTGGAGGGACTTCATCTTGTAGGTGACGTTGCCCTTCTTGTCCGTGCCTTCGACGAGCTGCCAGACCGTGAACTTCCCGGCGCCGGTGGATTCGAGGTTGAAGCTCAGTTTCGCGCCCTTTTCGAGCGTGATCTTCGCGTAGTCGTATTCGTCGGTGACGCCGCCCTTGATGCCGCCTGCGTAGTTGCGCCGTCCGTCAGAGAAGACCGTGCCTTTTTCGTCCAGCAGGACGCCCTTGACGCCGTCTTCCAGCGCGGTCGAAACGAAGCTGTCGAGCCACGGGTTCAGCACCTTCGCCTTCTTGTCGTAGACGTAGTTGTTCCATCCGTTGTCCAGTTCGTTTCTGACCTTGACGACCGACAACACGAGGTCGTTATCCTTTGTCACGTCGAATACGTAGGAGAGCTGATCGCCCTCTTCGTTTTTGAGGACCGGGAATTCCGCCCTGCCGACATAAGCCGTCACGCCGTCGGCGACCTGGATCCCCTGATAAAGCATGTCGGCGGCGTCGGCGGCGAACAGGTATTCGCCGGTCGTCGCACCGGGAGCCAGGACATAGGCGGGCGAGCCTTCGATCCGGGAAAGGCCGGCAAACTGCGGCTGGCCTTCCTCCATATTCGCCGTGTCGAACACGATCTGACCTTCGCCGAAGACCGCGGAATCCGTGCCGAAGACGGATTTCCCGCTCAGGACCGCGCCTTCTTCGATGGTCAGCGTGGCATAGACGTCGGTGTTCGTCAGCTCGACGCCGCTTCGGATGACCGTCTGCTTCAGGATGCCGTCCGTGAACGTGACCGTGCCGCCGACGACCCGGATCTCGGCGCTGGCGGGCGATGCGGCCGCCGCGGCGTCGCCGGTCGCGAATGCGTCAATGCCGATGACCGCGACCGTTTCTTCATCAATCGTGACGGGCGTGCCGTCCTCAAGATCAGCCCATTCGCTGTTCACGTAGAAGACCGGGACGTCGATGAGCAGCGAGAGCACGCCGTCGTCCGAGAGGTTGAGCGAGAAGGTGCTGGAGCCGATCACGACGGGTTCGGATTCGAGCGTCAGCGTGTATTCGCCGAGCGTGATGCCGCGGTCGAAAGAGGCCGCGCCGCCCGCGAGCAGATAGGTGCCGCCTTCCTGCGCGTCGGAGACCGTGATGACCAGGTCGGGCGTCCCGTCGATCGCGGAGAAATCGTTCACGAGCACATAGTCCGCGGGCCTGGCGAGGACGGAGAGGTCGAATTCGAGGGCCGTGCCGTCGTCCATTCCGATCGTCGCGCCGCTTCCGGCCGTCACCCGTCCGGTGAGCTTTGCACCGTCCGTTATGGTCACGGTGGCGCCCTCGACGAGCGAGAGCCCGGATGCCTCGGCGCCGGAGCCGGAGACGATGAAGAGTCCGCCGGACTGCACTTCGGTCGATTCCGCGATGCCGCCGTCGCCCGTTTCCAGAGTGCCGCCGTAAAGGACCTGCATCTCGGAAACGAAGCCGGCGTTGCGGACGATGCCGCCGGACAGGATCTCGGAATCCAGAACGGAACCGACCCCGTCGGCGTGGAACGTGGAAATGATGCCGCCGGAGGAGACCCTGGCCTTGCTGACCTCGCCCCATCCCGTGACGTTCATCGCATCGTAGAGAGTCACCCTGGTCGCCGTGCCGCCGACGTTCGTCTGTCCGCCGAAGATCACGGCGCTGGTCAGGAACGAGCCGTTGTCGGTGGTCAGACTGCCGCCGTCATAGACCGTGATCCCGGATGCGCTGCCGCCTTCCCCGACAACGAGGAATCCATGTTCTTCCTCGTTTTCGCCGCAGGAGAGTCCGATGCCTTCGGCGAGGCCGCCGCTCGAAACATTGATCCGGGCGGATCCGTCCACCGTTGCATCCTGCACCAGGCCGCCGTTGGAGACGGTTATGGTCGCGCTTTCGGAAATGGAAGCGTTTACGACCGTGCCGCCCGAGACGACTGCCGCGGCAGCGCCGTCGCCCGCGAGCGTCAGACCGTCGACGACCGCGCCGAAGCCGGCCGTCATAGCGCCGCCTGCCAGAACCGTCGCGCCCGCGAGGGTCACTTCGGTCGCGAGGTCGAGCACGGCCCCGCTGGAAACGGTCACGTTGTGCGTATTGTCCGTGAATGCCGCCGAGCCGCCGACGATCCGGATTTCGCCCTTGGGCGAGACGATGCTGGTGGCGGTGTCGCCGTCCGCGAACGCGTCCTTGCCGAGCGTGGCGTACGTCGTGCTGTCGACCTTGACAAGCGTGCCGTCGTTCATGTCGGCCCATGCGCTGTTCACGTACACGAGTTTCGGACGTGACGACGGAGCTTTTGCCTTGGCGACCGTGAGGGAAAGCGATCCGCCAGTGAGGGAGACTGCGTAGGTGAAGTTGCCGACCCGTCTGGCGGTTCCGCCGACCTTCAGCGTGTAGACGCTGAGCTTGATGTCGCCTTTGAACCCTTTCGCGCCGGAGGCGAGCAGGTAGGTCCCCGCGGCCTTGACGGAATCGGTCAGCGTGTAGGAGGCGGAGCCGACGATGTTGGAGAAAGTGGTATACTGCGCAAAATTTGCGGTCGCATACTGCGTATCGAACGCGATGGTGCCGTTGACTGTGACGGGGGTCTTGAACGAGCCGTTGCCGACGACTGTGGCGTCCGCGTTGACCGTGATCGTCTTGCTGTAGCCGTTTGCGAAGGAAACCGTGCCGCCCGCGATCTCGACCGCGCCGTAGTCCGTGACGGCTGCAATGGCGGGGGCGAGCTCCGCAAACGCATCGTAGCCGATGACGGCGGTCTTTTCGCCGACCGTGACGACCGTCTTGTCCGCAAGACCGGTCCATTCGCTGTTCACGTATGCCAGCTCCGGGACCGGCGGGATGTAATCCTCCACCGTGAGGACGAGAGAGCCTTCGTTCAGGCTGAGCGCGTAGCTGAAATCGCCGACCGGAACGGCTTCCGCGCCGACGGTCAGAGTGACGTCTTCGAACGCGACGCCGCCCGTAAAGGTTTCGACGCCGGTGGCGAGCAGGTAAGTGCCGGCTGCCGGGGCCGCGTCGGTCAGCGTGTAGGATGCCGTGCCGGAGACGAAGGAGAAGCCCTTGAACTGTGCGTCTTCCGCGGTCGCGTTCTGCGTGTCGAACGCGATGGTGCCGTTGATCGTGATCGCCTGGTCGAAGACCGCCGTGCCGACGACCGTGGCTTCTGCATCGACCGTGATGGTCTTGCTGTAGCCGTCGGAGAAGGAGACTTCGCCGCCGACGATCTCGACCGCGCCGTCCTCGGTGACGCCGGCGATGGCCGGGGCGAGCGCCGCGAACGCGTCATAGCCGATGGTTGCGGTGACGGTTTCGCTGATCTGGACGTGCGTGCCGTCTTCCAGGTCGGCCCAATCGCTGTTCACGTATGCCAGCACCGGGACCGGCGGGATGTAATCCTCGACCGTAAGGACGAGAGAGCCTTCGTTCAGGCTGAGCGCGTAGGTGAAATCGCCGACCGGGACGGCTTCCGCGCCGACCGTCAGGATGACATCGCGGAACGCGACGGCGGATGCGAACGAGGCGGCGTCGGTCGCGAGCAGGTAAATACCGGCTGCCGGGGCCGCATCGGTCAGCGTGTATGCCGTTGTCGTGGAGCCGGTGACGAAGGAGAAGCCCTTGAACTGGGCATCGTCCGCGGTCGCATACTGCGTGTCGAACCCGACCGTGCCGTCGACCGTGATCGCCTTGGAGAACGTGTTTTTGCCGATGAGCGTGGCGTCCGCGTCGATCGTGACGGACTTGGAGACCGGGTTGGTGAAGAAGACCTCGCCGCCGACGACTTCGACCATGCCGTCCGACGTGACGTTCAGGATGGCGGCGTCGCCGGATGCGAACGCGTCCTCGCCGATGACGGCGGTCTTTTCGCCGACCGTGACGGTCGAGCCGGTGGGCAGGGCGGCCCATTCGCTGTTCGCATAGATCAGATCATGCGTCGGCGTCGGCGGGACAAACTCTGCCACGGTGAGCGCGAGGACGCCTTCGTTCAGCGTAAGCGCGTAGGTGTAGTCGCCGACCACGGTCGCTTCCGCGCCGACGGTCAGGGTGACGTTGCCGAATTTGACCGCGGATTCGAACGCGGCGGCATCGGTGGCGAGCAGGTAAACGCCCGCGGTCTTCGCGGTGTCGGTCAGCGTGTAGGCCGCCGTGCCGGAGACGAATGAGAATCCGGTGAACTGGGCGTTTGCAGCGGTCGCATACTGCGTATCGAACGCGACCGTGCCGTTGACCGTGATCGCTTGGGAGAACGAGGCCCTGCCGACGAGCCTGGCGCCCGCGTCGACCGTGACCGACTTGGAGATCGGATTGGTGAAGTAGGCTTCGCCGCCGACGACTTCGACCGTGCCGTCCGCCGTGACGCTCGCGATCGCGACGTCGCCGGACGCGAACGCGTCCTCGCCGATGACGGCGGTCTTGCCGCCGGCCGTGACGGTCGAACCGGAGGGGAGGGCGGCCCATTTGCTGTTCACATAGACCAGATCATACGTCGGCGTCGGCGGGATATAATCCTCGATGGTGAGCGTGAGCGTGCCTTCGTTCAGCGTGAGCGCGTAGGTGTAATCGCCGATCACGGCCGCTTCCGCGCCGACAGTCAGGACGCCGGGGCCGAATTTGACCGCAGATGCAAACGCGGCGGCATCGGTCGCGAGCAGATACGTGCCGGCGGCCGGAGTCGCGGCGGTCAGCGTGTATGCTGTGGTCGTGGAGCCGGTGATGAAGGAGAATCCGCCGAACTGGGCGGTCTCCGCCGTGGCGTTTGCGATGTCGAACGCGATCGTGCCGTTGATGGTGATCGCCTTGTCGAACACTGCCTTGCCGACGACCGTCGCGCCCGCATCGACCGTGATGGTCTTGCTGTAGCCTTCGGTGAAGGAAACCGTGCCGCCGACGATCTCGACCGCGCCGTCTTCCGTGACGGCTGCGATGGCCGGAGCGAGCGTCGCGAACGCGTTAAAGCCGATGATGGCGGTCTTGTCGCCGACCGTGACGATGTCGTCGGTCTTTTTGCCGACCCATTCGCTGTTCACGTATGCAAGCGTCGGGATATAATCTTCGATTGCGAGCGCGAGAACGCCTTCGGTCAGGCTGAGCGCGTACGAGAGTTTCCCGACGATGGTCGCTTCCGCACCGACGGTCAGCGTGACGTCGTCGAACGCGACGGTGGACGCGAACGCGGCGGCGTCGGACGCGAGCAGATACGTGCCGGCGGCCGGGGCCGCGGCGGTCAGCGTATACGCCGTGGTCGTGGAGCCGGTGATGAAGGAGAATCCGCCGAACTGGGCGGCTTCCGCCGTGGCGTTTGCGATGTCGAACGCGATCGTGCCGTCGATCGTGATGGGCTTGTCGAATACGGCCTTGCCGATGACCGTCGCACCTGCATCGACCGTGATCGTCTTGCTGTAGCCCTCGGCAAAGGAGACCTCGCCGCCGACGATCTCGACCGCGCCGTCTTCCGTGACGGCTGCGATGGCCGGGGCGAGCGTCGCGAACGCGTCGAACCCGATGGTGGCGGTCGTTTCCCCGATCGTAACGGGAGTGCCATCTTCGAGCTCGGCCCATTCGCTGTTCACATAGCCCAGCGGCGGGCGGTATTTCGCTATCGTGAGTTCGAGTTCATTTGCTTCGGTGAGCGAAAGCTGGAATGTGCGGAGGGTGTCGCCGTCCCGGACGGGTGCCGCGCCGACAGTCAGTGTGATGGTGGAGCCATCAATGGAGACAGTCTTTGCAAAGCCGGCCGCGCCGGTCGCGAGGTGATAGACGCCCATCGGCTGATCGTCGGTGATGGTGAGCGTGCAGGTCTGCGTGTCGGTGAGGTGGAACAGACCGTTGACGAGGGCTGCGTTCTCCGGCTTGTAATCAGTCAGGTCGAGATGCAGCGCGCCGTTTTCCGCCAGACTCAATCCTTCGGTCACAGTCACGGAACCGAACGAAACGAGCTCGCCGTCGAGGAAGCCGGCCCTGACGGTCAGGACCGAGAAGCCGGCGACGGTCGCAGCTGTGAAGCCGGACTCGACGGTGAGAACGCCGCCATCCATGCCGGTTATGCTGTTGGCGCCGGTGCCGGTCGTGTTCGCCGTGATGACGACGTCGTTTGCGAATTTCGTCTGGATGTCCTCGGCGGAAGTGCCGCCTGTGAGGTAGATGGTATATCCGGCTTCACGCATCGCATCTGCCGCGGCTTTGAAGGAGCTGAAAGCGTTCTGTTCCCAGACCAGCGCCATGTCGCCGACGAATTGATCCTTCACGTCTTCCCCGGTCCATTGGGCATTTGCGTATGTATCCTCGACCAGATTGGACGTGACAAGCAGCGTCTTGCCGTCATCAAGGAACTCTTTGCCGAAGCCTTCCCCGACAACGGTGACGGCGGGCAGTATTTCACCGAAGCCATCCCCGGCGATCAGGACGCGCCTGGTAAAACCGTCGAACCCGGCTGCGTTGATCGTGATGGCCGTGCCGGTGAACTCGCCGTCGAGCGTAACGAGATAGTCGGGATCGAGCGTGAAGCTGTCGAAGCCGACCATGGAAGACAATGTCCCTCCGCTCAGGAAAACGAGGTCCCTGGAAACGCTGGTGTCGCCGTCGATGAAATCGACAGCCGCATTTCCGTCGACGAAAGCATCGTAGCCGAAGACCGCGTATGTATCATCGTCGATTTTGACGTTGTCGCCCTCCTGGTAAATGTCCTGCCATTCGCTGTTCACATAAACGATCGTGGGCGTAGGCCTGGTGTCCTTTTCGACCGTCAGGACAAGATTGTCATCGGCAAACGACAGCTGATAGACGCGGCCGCCGGTCGTGACGGGGTCCGCGCCGACTTCAAGCGTGTATTCGCCGAACGTGACGGGGGCATCAAACGAGGAGATGCCGGAAAGAAGCAGATATTCGCCGGGGTTGGCTTTCGATTCTTTCAACTCGAAAGAGGCATTGCCGTCGAGGGTGTCGTTCAGGATGTACTGTGCGGATTCGGCGGAGGCGTAAGCCGTGTCGAACAGGACTTTGCCGTTGATCGTGATGGAGGCGCCTTTTTCGAAGGTCGCGGAGCCGGAAACGGTGGCGCCGCTGTTCACGACGAGCTTGCCGGCCGCCGCGACGTCGGGGCTGATGATCTCCGCGCCTTTGTAGACAGTCGTGTAGATGGTGATGGGGGCGGAGAAAGCGGCTGTGCCGCCCGCAATGCGGATCTTGGGGTCCTCTATCCCCGCAAGAGCGGTCACGGCTTCGTCGCCGGTTGCAAAAGCGTTGGTGCCGATGGTGGCGGTGACGCCGCCGACCGGGACGGTCGCACCGGGTTCCAGGTCGGACCATTCGCTGTTCACGAAGGCAAGGGACGGGGTGACGTTCTCCTCGATCGAGAAGCTCAGGTCGCCCGTATCATCCAGATTCAACGTGTAGACGAGTTCGCCGATCACGAGGGGCGTATTGACCTGAAGCGAGACGGTGGAGCCGTTCAGCACGACCTCGTTGTCGAAATCGGCCGGCGCGCCTGTGGCGAGCAGATAGATGCCGATCTCGGGTGCGGCGTTCAGCGTATAGACCGCGTCGCCCGTGACGGCGGAAAGCCCCTGGATCTGCGCTTCCGTCTCGGTCGCGACGGCGGTGTCGAACGCGATGGTCGCGCCTGTGAGCGAGACCGTCGCGCCATCCGCGAAAACCGCTTTCCCGGAGAGCATGGATGCTTCATCCAGGGAGACGATGGCCGCGCTTCCGGCAGTGAAGCCGTTCACGGAAACGCCGGTGAAGCTTCCGGTCCCGCCGTTGATGACGATCTCGTTCATTTCGCTTGAATCCGCGAAGAACATGCTGAACTCGTCGTCCATGGTCAGAGAATGGACTAATGCGTAGGAAACGGACAGGAACGCGCCGGAATCGATGGCCGCGCTCGTGATCGCACCGCCTTCCGCATTGAGCGCGCCGCCGTTCATGGTCAGGTCCTGGATCGTGGATGCCGAAACGGCTTTCACTTCGGCAAAGCTGTTCACGACGGTCGCGAGCGCCGTCGCGCCGATGAGTTCCATTTTGCCGCCGTCCAGCGTCGTGTTTTGAACCGTGTTTCCCTCGTCCACGCGCATGGAGCCGCCGGAGAGGATCGTTCCGGAGGCCGAGCCGACGAGGACTTCGAGGAAACCGCCGCTGATGGTGGTTTCCTCGGCCGTGCCCGCGGAAGTCAGGCGCATGATGCCGCCGCTCAGAACCGTTGTCTTGACGGATTTTCCCACCACCGAGTTCGAATCCATCTGGACCACAAACGAGCCGCCGCTCGAAACGACCGTGTTTTCCCCCGAGCCGCCGTACAGCATGAAATACCCGCCATCCACCCCGGTGCTCGTCGCCAGGGCTCCGGCGCCGATGACGCCGTTCCCGCCTGCCTCGAGCAGTGCATTCTTCAGTGTGCCGCCAGCGTAGACCTGAAATAGCCCGGCGTTCCTGGCCGTGATCTCTTCGGCGGTGCCGTCGATCACGATGAATGCGTCTTCCTCGACATCCGTCCGCTGGAGAAGACCGCCTGGTTCTACGGTGATCATGCCCTGGCTTGTGACAATGGAATCCTCCAGCGTGCCGCCATTCTCGATGAACACATTTCCCTGGTGCGCCAGGTCCAGAGTTTCGATAAGCAGCCCGGCGGATGTCTGTCCGCTTTCGATTATGAGGTCGCCCGAAATGATGATGGCACTGGTAATGGACATGGTGGAGACTCCTTCGTTATAATAATTTTTTATCGGCGGTTGAAATGCGGCGAGCTTGCCTGAGGCGGCAGCATGTCGCTTTTTTTGCCCGGAAAACCGGCGGAAAAACGTACCGCAAGCTCACCGGCAGGTTAAGTTGAACTTGTCAGGAATATACAATAGCATTGCTTCGGAAGATTTCAAGCGCTTTTTATAGATATTAAATATAAAAGTGCGGTCGCATGCGGTCGCGCGTGAGAGGCGGAGAGGCGCTGGATGCCAGAGGATACCTTACGGCTGGATGTCGTATCCCACGCCCATGTGAACGGTCCTGGGGATGCCGTTCTCGACCAGCGGCAGATAATAGAAACCGTTAGGCAGTTTCCGCACGTCCTCCTGGCTTTCTACGTCGATCATCATTTCTCTGAGCGTGCGCAGGTAGAACTTCAGTTCCGTGTCGTCTTCCGGGGCGGGAAACGCGGGCGCGAGGCCGTCCGGCATCGGCTCCAGCCAGAGTTCGTTCGGGCGGATGAACGCCACGACCCGGCGGTGGCGGACGCGGAGGATCTGCAGGCACATGGACGTTAGGAAAATACTCTCGGCCGCTTTTTCGTTCGTGAACCCCTCCGGAATCCGAATCATCGGGGGAATTTGAAACACGAAGCGCTCATATCCGGCGGGGATCCCGTCTCTGATGTCGTCCGCTGTCAGGACCGGCCGCGACAGCCAGTCCTTCCGCAGCAGGACCGTCTTCAGCTGGGCATCGGGGCAGGGCACGGCCTCCGTGAACTTCGGATAGGCGTTCAGGATCTGCGAACGGCGTTTCGGCCAGGTCTCCTTGAGATGCCGAGCCGTCCGGCGGACTTCGTCGAAATAGAACTTCTCCGCCTCGTCGTCCGAATCCGCCGCGCCGACGGCCCGGGTGGCGTGAAGCATCTGCGCGCGGTTCAGCCCGGCGCGGAGCGTGACGACGCACCGGCTCATGACCTTGCGGTCCGCGGCTGTGAGCTTGCACGGACGGCTTATTTCGATCAGATCGACCAGCGCAAATGCGTGTTTATCCGGGTCGTACAGGATGTTGCCGAAATGCAGATCGCGGTGCAGGAATCCGGCGTCGAAGAACTTCCGCAGGTATGCCGTGACTTCCGATACGAACATGTCCGGGCTTTCGCCGCCGCACACGATGTGCGTGTAGTAATATTCATCCACGGAATCGCAGCCGGGCAGGGCGCGCGTGACCAGCACGTTCGTGCCGCCGAGCCGCCCCCAGCCGAGGCATTCCACCGCCGGGATGCCCGCCGCCGCCAGACTCCGCCCGATTTCGTATTCCTGCCGAGCCTTCGGGCGCAAACTGTTCCGCAGCGAGGTCAGGAAATTGGTTCCGAACTCGAATTTCAGGAAGAAGTCTCCGCAATGGTACACCGCCCGCACGGACGAGCGTTTCACGAGCTCGCCGCTCTTCAGGTCCAGCGTGCGCACGGCGTCCGCGACCGGGGCGTCCGGGATGTGCCATTCCCATTTCGGGGAACTCAGGATGTCGTGAGGGAAGGGGACTGTGTTTTTCATGCGTTTACCATTTTGAATTTGTTCAAAAATACTATAGCGCGGGAACGGAAAATATCAAGCGGGGAACGGCAAATATCATCATCGGCAAACGATTGATTGTCTTTTTTTGTAAATATTTCATTGTTTCCCGTTTGCATTTCGGAAAAGACGTGATATAGTAGGATTAAAACGTAATCTGCGCCGCCGGAAATCATCCTGTGCGCGGCATCGAATCCTCCTCGCGAAAGGACGAAACCATGTTCTTCTTCGGCACGAAAAAAGACAAAAACTATTTCATCGCGCAGAAACTTTTCGATATTCTGGCGGAGGCCGCCCCGGAGGGGCTGAAAGAGAAGATCGTGCTGCATAAAGACATGATGAAAAAGGCGAAGGGCGGGCACTTTTTCAACACCGATTATTCGCTGATCTTTTCGTACAAAATGGTGTACCACGGCGAACCGTTCCTTGAGATCGGCACGCCGTTCATGGACCTGCCGCTCGCGTCCGTCCGGCTGAAGCGGGGCGAACAGGAGTTTTTCGCCGACTTCTTCTTCAACTCGAAAGGCGTAATCTTCGCCGTGATGTTCTCGAAGTTCCCGGCGGACGACCAGTTCGAAGCCGTCGGCGTGGACTTTTATCCGCACATCCTGAACTGGGCGAAAAATGGCGGAGACGATACGTCGAAGGAGGCGTTCCGCATCTCCGACAAGCTCGTCTCCATCCTCGGCAAAAAATGCGATATCGAATATGTCCCGTACGAAGACGACGATTTCGAGAATAAATCCGAGCTGGAATTCGAGGCGGCTGTGAAGGAGGAGTTCCGGCAGGACTGGGCGCGGTTCCTCCATGCGGAGATGCCGGAAGACTGGCTGGAATTCAGCAAATACTTCTCCTACTTCGAATGGGACGAGGGGGAGTATGTGGCCATTTTCGGGTACGGCAGGGGCCTGGATTTCGTCAACCTGGACGACGGGACCGCGTGGTATATCGTCGCGAGGTTCTTCAACGAGGAATCCAGCATCAACGAATCCTTCGTGCTGGCGGCCGCCGACCCGTCGAAGCAGGGCACGCTGTACTACTTGCCGGATCACGACGTCGGCGCGGCGGGGCTGATCCCGATCGGGAACGACCTGTTCGGATTCCTGCGCAAGACGGGCGACCCGAAGTTCCTGAAGTCGCTGGAACGCGAGTCGTGATCCAATCCCCGTTTCCTTCAGAAACAGCCCGGAAGAACAATAGAGGATAAAAAGGACGGGAAGACGCCCCGGATGGCATTCCCATGCCCTTTTTTGCGCCGGATTTTCTTGTAATGTCGGCGGAATGCTCTTGATTTTTCCTGTGTGCGGTGTATAATATTTGGTTACAGAAAAAACAAACAGCGTGTTTGAACAGAAAGAGGCGAAAACATGGCTTACATCATCTCCAGCGGCATCACAAGCGACTCTCTTGCCATCACCGAGAGCGAAACGCTGATCGTCAGCGACGGCGGCCAGGCGAACAACACCACGGTCAAATCCGGCGGCAGTCTTTTGGTATCTTCCGGCGGCATCGCGAACATCACATTTGTCGAAGAAGCCACGCTGAAGGTTCACAGCGGCGGCATGGCGAGCCAGACCAAGCTCGACGGCACGGAGGAAAGCCGCGCGATCATGCAGATCGAGGCAGGCGGCGTCGCGGACGTCATCCTGGTCAACGCATACTCGAATTTGTCTGTTTTGTCCGGCGGCAAGGCCACGGACGTCGTCTGGACCCCGTGCGTCGGACATGTCACCATCGAAGACGGGGCAGACGTCGCCATCTTCAGCAAGTACTCGGGCGTCTATTACGGGAACGGGCATGCGCTGCTCTCCAGCGCCGCGCTGATCGAAAGCCAGACGGTCGGGGCCGGCTTCGAGATGTACGTCTTTGACGGCGGCATGGTCCGCCAGACCGTCATCACCCCCCGCGGCGAGGTCCGGATCAGCGGCGGGCGTGCGGACAACACCACGCTCAACGGCGACGGCAAGCTTGCGATTGCCGGCGGCGTCGCCACGCGCATCACGAACCGCGGCGGCACCGTCGAAGTCTCCTCCGGCGGTGTCCTGACCAGCGCCACCACCACGGATAACGGACATGTCCGGGTCTCCTCCGGCGGCATCGCGTACAATCCCATCGCGTCCGACTCCGTCATCAATGTCTCCTCCGGCGGCACGGTGAGCGGGTTCACGCTCCGGGGCGCAGGCGCTCTTTATGGCGCCACGGAAGCCCGGCTGACCGGACGGATGATCCTCTCCGACGAAGCATACGTCTATCTGGAGCACAACGCGGTCGTCGACTTCAACCTCAGCATGCTCACCCCCGGCGCCGCGGTCCGCATCAACAACTTCCAGCTG
>JAEEQO010000237.1 GCA_016285335.1 Victivallales bacterium
CGTTTCGAGAGGCTGATCCTGCGCACGGAGACTTCGTCCGAATGAAGGAACCGGCGGATGTCTTCGGCAAGCGCGTCCACGGACGGGTAGCGTTTCTCCGGGTCAAGCGCGATCGCCTTCTGGATGATCGCCCGCATGTCCGGGTCGATGGCGCCGCCGAAGCGGTGTTCGATCGTCGGGGAGACCCCGTTTCGGAGCTGTTCCAGGATTTCCGGCGAGGAAGCGTCGGGGTAGGGCGGATGCAGCGTGACGAGCTCGTACAGCATCATGCCGAGCGCGTAGACGTCGGAGCGGACGGACGGCGGCGCGCCGGCGATGAGTTCGGGCGCGACGAACCTCGGATCGGGGAGCTCCGGCATCTTGCGTTTCGCCTCGCTTTCCGCATTTTCGGCGGAAAGGACGTGTGCGTACCCCCAGCCCTTGATGTAGACCTCGTGGTATTCGCCGATCAGGATGTTCTGCGGATGCAGGTTGGCATGCGCCACGCCGCGGCTGTGGGCGTAGACCAGGCCGTCGGAAATGCCGAGGATGAGCTCGAGCCGGAACGCAAGCGAGGCTGTTTCCTCTGCCGCGTGGAACCCATCGCTGCGGTAGTGCGATGTGACCTTGTTCAAGTACTTGCGGAGGTCGGTGCCGTCGGTCAGCTTTACGGCGGAGTGCAGGCCGCCGCGGTAGTCGGTGTTGACGCTGTAGACGGGCAGGACCGACGGATGGTCCAGCTGGGCCGAGATCTCCGCCTCGGTCACGAAGTTTTCGCGTTCGGCGGGGTCCAGGAGCTTTTCGTCGCGCAGCGAGTACACCGCCACCTGGCGTTCGAGCCCGAGGTCCTGTCCGATCGAGACCACGTAGCGCGCACCCTCGGCGAGCTTGCGTTCGAGTTCGAAACGGTCCTCCAGGTCGGTCAGATGCGCCTGGGTTTCATCGATGCGGCCGACTTCGGCGCGTTCGCGGTGATGGTCGTGCCCTTCGATCTCCGCCCCCACGTCGCGTTTGCCGGTCCCGGTTCCGGTCAGAGAGGACAGGATCGAGGAGGGATTGTGCAGGATGGTCTGAATGCGGACGCGTGTGTCGTCGAGCACGGAGTGATGCGCGGCGGGCGCCAAGCGCGTGACGCCGTTCTCCGGGCTCAGGACGATGGTCCGGTCGGGCATATCCGCGTCCATGACCATCGTCTTGTCGGGCAGATCCGTGCCCATGACCATGGTGCGTTCCGGGTCGGAGGGCGGCGCGGAGGACGAGGGCGGCGCGGAGGACGAAGGCGGCGCGGCGGTTTGCGCCGCGGCCGGCGTATCGGGTACGGTTTCAGCGGACGGCGACGCTCCGGCGGGCGGTGCGCTCTGAGGCGTTCCGTCCGTCGTTCCGGGTGTTTTTTTGAGTTCGTCCGCCAAGAGGGGTTATCTCCGTTTGCTGTTATTTCGGGACGCCGACGGCCTGCGCGAGGATCACGGTCATCTTGTCGTCGAGCTTGAAGACCTTGCGGACGCCCTTTTCATCGTACATGCCGAGGGAGACGGTGCCGAGTCCCTTCGAAGCGGCGTAGAGGTACACGTCCTGCGAGGCTTCGCCCACGTGGATGGCGGGATACTTGATGTCGTTCGGGAACTTGGTGGAGTCGCTGGCGTAGACGAGGATGCAGGCGGCGTTCTGAGCCATGCTTTTGTTCATGATGAGCTCGGAGCGGAGGTCGCCGTCGGAGATCTTCACGAGCTTGTTCGCCTTCGCGTCGTAGTGGTAGGCTGCGCCCGGCAGAGCGACGTAGACTTCGAGGTCCTGCTTGTTCATCGCGGTCGGGATCGTGCGCTTGCCGTCGGGACGGTTCACGCCGTTGGCGGCGTAGAGGATTTCGGAAATTGTGGCGGCGTCGAGCTCGGCGGGCTTGTAGTCGCGGACGGTCTTGCGTTCCGCGAGCGCCTGCATCAGGGGCATGCCGCCGGTTTTTGCGGGTGCGGGCAGTGCGACTTCCGCGGCTTTCGTGTCGATCTTCGCGGACGCGGCGTCCTGCGCGGGGCAGGCGAACGCGGCGAGGAGTGCGAGCGAAGCGGCGGCGAGGATGGCGATGTGTTTCATGGCGAAGGCTCCTTTCTTGCTGGAGTTTTTAGTTGAAAATGGTGGTTCAGAAACTGTTTTCCCGGGTCGGGAACGTCTTTCCTTTGACTTCGGCGATGTACGCGGCGATGGCATCCTGCGCCATGGTCCCCACGTGGCAGAACCGTCTGGCATGCTTCGGCAGGAACCCCTCGGTGTAGCCGAGCAGGTCGCTGATGACCTGCACCTGGCCGTCGCAGTCCGGGCCCGCGCCGATGCCGATGGTCGGCAAGCCGACCGATGCTGTGATCTTCGCGGCGAGCTCGGACGGGACGCATTCGAGGACCATGGAGAACACGCCGGCCGCTTCAAGCTCTTTCGCGCGAGCAATGAGTTCGGCGGCCTCTTCCTCGCCGCGTCCCTGCACCCGGTAGCCGCCGGACGTCTTCACGGACTGCGGCAGCAGGCCGATGTGGCCCTGCACCGGGATCCCGGCCTCGACCAGTGCCCGCACGGCGGGCAGGGTGGACGGGGTGCATTCGAGCTTGACGGCGTCGCATCCGGCCTCCTGCATGAAGCGGGCGGCCTCGCGGAGCGTGTTTTCCACGCCGAGGTGGCAGGTCATGAACGGCATGTCGCCGACGATGAAGGTATTCGGGGCGCCCCGGCGGACGCACTGCGCATGGTGGACCATCACGTCCATGGTGGCGGGGATGGTGTCGGCATATCCGAGCGTGTTCATGGAGAGCGAATCGCCCACGAGAATGAAGTCGATCCCGGCGGCCTCGGCGAATGCCGCGGTCGGCGCGTCGTAGGCGGTGATCATCACGATCTTTTCACCGTCTTTCTTCATTTTCCGGAATGTCCGGACCGTTTTCTTCACGATGCTGTCTGGCATGCGGCACCTCCGTATCTGAGCAGAAAATATTTTGGCGTGTTTTCCCGGTGACCTCTTCGTTCGACGGCGCGCTTTTCGCTTTTCGTGCGAGCGGATATGCATACATGCGCCCAGCCAATAAGGAATAAGAATGTCTCCGGTTTACAAAATATACCACGAAAAACAAAAAAGTGCAACAAAAAAAGGCCCTGAATGCGGAAAAAGATTTGAAATTCTCCCGTTTGGGAGTAGTTTATCTTGAAGAAAGGCTTTTCATCATGGCGAAATCGAAACATAAAACCAAACAGGCACGTGCCCCGCGCCGGATCCTTTACAGCGGCGTTTTCTCCGCCGCGTCCGGCGGTTTCGGGTTTGTCCGGACCGACGACGATCCCCCGCTCGAATTCTTCATCCCGCGCAAGCACACCGGCCACGCACTGGACGGCGACACGGTCGAGGTCGAGCAGATACCGGACGAACGCGACACGTACGGCCGGGACTCCAGTCCGGTCGGCCGCATCGTCGCCGTCACCGGCCGCAACCGCAAATTCGTCGTGGGGCAGCTCGAAACCCTGCACGAGATACGCCCGCTGGACAAGCATCTGCCGGAGACCATCCGCGTGAACTCGGCGCCCCGCAACGCGAAGAAG
>JAEEQO010000001.1 GCA_016285335.1 Victivallales bacterium
TCGGCGCCGCCGTCGCCATCAAGCGCGGCCAGACCGTCGCCAGCGAGATCGCCAAGACCCTCGGCGAAGGCCTCCAGAGCTTCTGCATCCCCGGCTCCGTCGCCGACGACCGCAAGGTCGGCCTCGGCCACGGCAACCTCGCCAGCATGCTCCTTGAAGAGAGCACCCAGTGCTTCGCGTTCTGCGCCGGCCACGAGTCCTTCGCCGCCGCCGAAGGCGCGATCGGACTCGCCAAGTCCGCGAACAAAGTCCGCAAGAACCCGCTCCGCGTGATCCTGAACGGCCTCGGCAAGGACGCCGCCCAGATCATCTCCCGCATCAACGGCTTCACCGGCGTCGAGACCGAATTCGACTACGCCACCGGCGAACTGAAGATCGTCTCCGAGACCGCCTACTCCAAGGGCGAACGCGCCGCCGTCCGCTGCTACGGCGCCGATGACGTCCGCGAAGGCGTCGCCATCATGTGGAAGGAAGACGTGGACATCGCCATCACCGGCAACTCCACCAACCCGACCCGCTTCCAGCACCCCGTCATGGGCACCTATAAGAAAGAGCGCATCGCCGCGGGCAAGCCGTTCTTCTCCGTCGCTTCCGGCGGCGGCACCGGCCGCACCCTGCACCCGGACAACATGGCCGCCGGCCCCGCCAGCTACGGCATGACCGACACCATGGGCCGCATGCACTCCGACGCCCAGTTCGCCGGCTCCTCCTCCGTCCCGGCGCACGTCGAGATGATGGGCCTCATCGGCATGGGCAACAACCCGATGGTCGGCGCTTCCGTCGACGTCGCGGTCGCGGTCGCCCAGGCTATGAAAGCCTGATCGGACGCATCGTCCAATTCGCGCGGCGCATTCGCTTCACCTTTGAACTGAAAACGCCGCGCTTCCCGCGGCATCGTGCGTGACCGTCCCGGCGGTTTCTTCCGCCCGGCTTCCACACGGTGCCGCGAACCATTTTCCCCTCCCCCAGCTTGTCCCCGAACGTTGAAAGGAGATCCCCATGAAAGGCAAACGCATCCCGAAATCCAGACCGCACAGGCAGCCCCGCCGCGACGACGCCGAACCCGTGTCCGCGTCCTTCGTCGATTCCTGCGCTCACATGGAGCTGCCGTCCCTCGCCATCGTGGGACGTCCCAACGTCGGCAAATCCTCCCTCTTCAACGCCATCCTCGGCCGCCGTCAGGCGATCGTGCACTTCGACTGCGGCGTGACCCGCGACCGTGTGAGCGCGTCCGGCGTCTGGCACGGCCGCCGCTTCAACCTCATCGACACCGGCGGACTCGGCATGTTCGAGAACGAGACGAACGCCGTCGGCAAGTGGGACAAGCTCATCGCAGAACAGGTCACCGCGGCCATCGAGGACGCCGCCGCCATTCTGTTCGTCGTGGACGTGCAGGCGGGCTTGCTCCCGCTCGACCACGGCATCGCGGACCGTCTCCGCGCCTGCGGCAAGCCCGTCTACCTGATCGCGAACAAGGCGGACAACCATGCGGACGCCCTCCTCGCCGACGATTTCCATACGCTCGGATTCGAGCATGTCCACCCCGTCTCCTGCCTGCACAAACGCGGCATCGAAGACGTGCTGGAGGACGCGCTGTCCTCCATCGACCCGTCCGACTCCGAAGCCTTTGCCGCGCACGCCCTGAAGATCGCCGTCCTCGGCCGCCCGAACGTCGGCAAATCCTCCCTCGTGAACCGCCTGATCGGCAAGGACCGCGTGATCGTGAGCGACGTGGCGGGCACCACGCGCGATTCCATCGACGTCGAATTCGAGCTCAAATGCTCCGACAGCGAAACCATTCGCGCCGTGCTGGTCGACACCGCCGGGCTCCGCAAGAAATCCAAGGTCGACGGCGCCGTCGAGCAGTACAGCATGATGCGCGCCCAGAATTCCCTCGACACCTGCGACATCGTGCTGTTCGTGGTCGAGGCGGACAAAGGCGCGGCCACCTCGCAGGACAAGACCATCGCCCGCATGATCGAGGAGTCCGGCAAGGGCTGCATCCTCGTGGTCAACAAATGGGACATTCGCCCCGAAAAGACATCCCGCGACGAGCTCATCCGCGAATTTCGCGATTCCCTCCCGAAAATGAGCTACGCGCCGCTCATTTTCGTTTCCGCCCTCACCGGCGAAAATCTCGACGGACTCTACGACCTGATCGCGCAGGTTCGCGCCCAGCTCTCCGCCCGCATCACCACGGCCATGCTGAACCGCGTGATCCAGGACGCCGTCACCCGCACCGCGCCGCCTGTCGTCGGCCTCAAGCCGCTGAAGATCTACTACGGCACCATGACCGAGACCGCGCCGCCGCACTTCATCCTCTTCATCAACAAGCGCGACTACTGCGCCGACAGCTACAAGGCGTATCTTTCCAACTACTTCCGCGGCGCGTTCAACCTCGTCGGCGTGCCCATCCGCATCGTCCTGCAGGAACGCGACCGCCGCGACCTCTCCGAAGTCGTGAACCACGCCGGCAGCACGGGCAAAAAGAAGAAGTTCGCGAACGCAAAACAGGCGAAGACCGCGAAGAAGAAGTCCAGCTTCAAGAAGAAGACTTCCGCGCAGAACGCCCGCCGCAGCGCCCAGGACTGATCCCGTCCTTCTGACCTCATCCCACGGGAGGCGGAGCCTCCTCTGCGGCAGTGCGCGGCTTTCGCTCGCGCACGAGGCAAAGCCTCGACTGTAGCAGTGCGCGGCTTTCGCTCGCGCACGAGGCAAAGCCTCGACTGTAGCAGTGCGCGGCTTTCGCTCGCGCACGGGGCGGAGCCTCCACTGATGCAGTGCTCTGCTTCGCAAGAGCACAAATGAGTTAATCGCACCCGCCCCTCAGCCAATAGAAAAAGCCCGGCACACACTTTCGTGCATGCCGGGCGAGGAGACGGGGCCTCCACCGCGGCAGTGCGCTCAGCTTCGCTTGCGCACGAGATGCCGCTCGGAGGAAAATCGACCTTACTTTCTGTCGATATGGATGGTGTAGTCCATCTTGAAGGTCGTGTTGCGGTCGCCGCTGGTGATGTACTGCTGGAGCGGGCCGGGGCCGCAGCTGTTGCCGCCGAGCGGAGCCTGGAAGAGGTCGAGCTCAAGGACGGTCCTTTCGGACGGAGACAGACGGTCCGGCGTCTTGGCGTCGGTGATCTCGCGCTGCGTCCACGGGGAGGCCGTGAATTCCATGCCCTTCTCGTTGTTTTCGCTGCGGACGGTGACGGTGGTCTTGCCGTCGTCGGAGGTGAGGCTGACCCAGCTCGTGCCGGTGCGGTTGCCGTAGTGCTGCGTCTTGGAGTACTTCACGAACATGTCCTGCACGGTGGTGTGGAAGATATCGTAGTACGTCCCGGTGCGGCGGTCGATGTAGTTCTCCTGCGGGCCGCGTCCGAGATAATCGACCTTGGCGTAGTCGGAGGTCAGCTCCATCGTGAAGCCGAGGCACGGGATGTTGGTGCGGTCGAAGTCCGGCGTGATCGTGTTCGAGGAACGGATGGTGCCGTCGGCGAAGATGGACCACTTCGTTTTCACGAAGTAATTGTAGCCCTTGCGCCAGTAGAGGTCGACGTCCACATCGACCTGCTTGGGAGAAACCTGCTTCACCGTCAGGCCGCGGCATTCGTCATCGATCTCCCCGTTCATGGCACGGTCGATGTTGCGGCCGATCCAGCCGTCGTTGTCGACGCGGGCGCGGGCGAAGTTCAGTTCCGGCCCCTTGCGGATGACCATTTCGCCGTCGCAGGTGATGAACTCGATCTTGCCGTCGACGAACCGCACGACGTAGTAGTCGTTGTAGACGGTGACATTGTTCTGGCCATGGTCGATGAACGCCAGATCCTGGGACTTCGAGGTGTCGATCTTGAGCGGAGTCGCGTCGACGCCGAGGGTGAACGTCTCATAGGCGACCGCGTACTTGCGGGCTTCTTCGACCTTGTTCGCCTTCAGCAGTTCGACCGGATCGGCTTCCTCGACGAGCTTGTACTGGACGAGGGAATCCTTCTTCGACGGGAAGACGAGGATGAACATGTCCTTCTTCATGCCGGCGGGCACGTTGAACGTGAACGTGGCCTTTGCGCCGGGGGCGAGCGCCGGGACCTTCTGGGTGAGCACGGTGCGGCCGGCTTTGTCGTCCTGGCCGGCGGTGAAGATCGCGGCGACGGTGTAGTCGGTGATGGTCTTGTGGAAATACTTGCTGGTGAGTTCGAGCGTGAACTTGCTCGCGTCTCCGGGCGTGAGGTCCTTGAAGCGGAGGTACTGGTAGACCTTCTTCACTTCAAGCAGCTTCGGGGTGACCCAGCGCTCGGACGCGATCACGCCGTTGTCGCAGAAGTTGCCGTCGTTCGGGTTGTCGCCGAACATGCCGCCGAACGCGAGGGCTTCGCCTGTGAACGGCGCGGCTTTGTACTTGCCGTCATCCTTGCGGGTGGCGCGGATGTTCTGGTCGACCCAGTCCCAGATGCAGCCGCCGATGAGGCGCGGATGCTTCTCGAAGGTATCCATGTATTCCTGGAAGTTTCCGAGGGCGTTGCCCATGCAGTGGGCGTATTCGCAGACGAAGAACGGCCATTTTTCGCGGGTGTTCGCGCCGGTGCGGTCGAGCCCGTTCACATCGGGGTACATGGTGCTGCCCATGTCGGTGACGCCGTCGGTATGGCCCATGTCGCAGGAGTGGATCAGGCGGGTCTTGTCGAGCGCCTGGATCGCGCGGGAAGCGGCGGCGAGGTTGTTGCCGCGTCCGTTCTCGTTGCCGAGGCTCCAGAAGATGACGGCCGGGCAGTTTTTGAGGCGGTTGTAGTTATTGAGGTTGCGTTCCACATAGGGCTGTTCCCACTCCGGATTGCGGGTCAGGTCCTGCTTGCCGTGGCACTCGATGTTGGCTTCGGCGACCAGGTAGATGCCGTACTTTTCGCAGAGTTCGTACCAGTACGGGGCATCGGGATAGTGCGAGGTGCGGACCGTATTGATGTTGTGCGACTTCATCAGCTGGATGTCTTTTTCCATGATTTCGCGCGTGATGGCACGGCCGTAGTCGGGATGCGTCTCGTGGCGGTTCACGCCCTTCAGGAGGACTTCCTTGCCGTTGATGAGCAGCTGCTGTTCCGGGCCGACTTCGACGGTACGGAAACCGAGGTTGACCTGCACGGTCTCGGCGTTCTCGGCGGTGTTCGCGGCATCGGCGATCGTCATTTTCAGCTGGTACAGGTTCGGCGTTTCGGCGGTCCACTTGTCGACGTTCGGCACGGTCAGGCTGACCGGGATCGCCACGTCTTCGCCGTTGTTCGCGGCGAGCTGCACGTTCGCGCTGCCGGAGAGGACTTCGCGGCCTTCACGCAGGAGCGTGTACTTCACGGTGCGGCTGGCGGGCTTGTCGCTGTAGTTGCGGACGAAGATCTTGCCGTCGAGCGTGCCAGTCGTGTAGTTATCCTTCAGGAGCGAGCGGAAATCGAAGTCGCGGATGGCGACGTCCGGCGTGCGGAACATCACCACGTCGCGGAAGATGCCGGAGTGACGGAAGAAGTCCTGGTCCTCGAGGAAGGAGCCGTCTGTGAAATGATACACCTGCACGGCGAGGGTGTTTTGACCGGCCTTCAGGTACTTCGTGATATTGAATTCATCGGGATTGTACGAGTCTTCGGCATAGCCGACCTTCTCGCCGTTCACCCACACGTAATATCCGGCGGACACGCCGTCGAACTTCAGGAACACCTGGCCGCCCTTCTTGAACTCGGCGGGGATGGTGAACGTGCGGCGGTAGGAACCGACCGGGTTGCGTTCGCGGAACGCGGTCATCCACTGCGCGGGAGCATTCGTCACGATCGGCGGATTGTCCCGGTTGAACGGGTAATTGACGTTCGTGTACAGTGGGGTACCGTAGCCCTGCACTTGCCACGTGGACGGCACGGGGATCGTCTTCCAGGAGGAATCGTCGTAATCGGGCCTGAAGAAGCCGGCGGGGCGCTGCGAGAGGTCAAGCTGACCGTCCGGCGTGGTCATAGTGACGAAGTTGAACTTCCAGTCACCGTTCAGGAGGCTCTTCTGGCCCGCGTCGACCGGAAGCGCGGAATCCGAACGGACCGGTTCCACGTTCACGAAATTGATCTTCTGGTTTTCCCATTCTTCGCGCATGACTTGTGGTCCCTGTTGTTGAGGTTGTCCCCCCTGACGCTGGCCGAATCCCTGGCGCTGGCCTTGGCCGGGTTGTCCCTGGGGAGCCTGGGCAAAGAGCACAGTCATTGCCAGGGCGAACGATGCCGTCAGACCGATGAAAGCTGTTTTAGGCGACATACCGTCTTCCTTTCTGAGTAAAGTTTATGGAGTTGTTCCGGTGAGTTCGATTTGAGGGTAACTCCATGAAGCGGGAGGCGCCGGGTCCACGGAGAAGCCCAAGTCTATCTGCTAAAACATAGCAGGGATTCCGGAAAAGTCAATCCTTTTTTCCGCCTTTTTTCCTTTTTTTTAAAGATAAAACCGCCGCTTCCGCGTCCGTTGGCGTGTCTTAACGTGTGCGAAGCGGTGGAAAAAAGCGGGGATCAGCGGCGTGAAATTCAGCGGGCGAGGACCCGGTACACGGCCGCCGCGCACTGAACGGCGAACGCCGCCGGCATGAACGACACGGTCCCGATCAGCGGATGTCCGGCCTCGTCCAGCTTCGGCTTGCGGGGCGTCTCCGTGGAGTAGACCGCCGTCACGCCGTGGTCGATCCCGAGCTCGCGAAGCCCCTTTCGGACCAGTTTCGCCAGCGGGCACACGCTCGTCTCGGAAATATCGCCGCAGCGGATCGCGCCGGGGTCGGTGCGGAGCCCCGCGCCCATCGCGCTGACCACGGGAACGCCGCGCCGGACGCATTCCGCCAGCAGCGCGATCTTCGACGGCACGGAGTCGATGGCGTCGAGCACGCAGTCGAACCGCCCCATTCCGAGCACGCCGGGCATGTCTCCCGGCTGAAGGTAACGTTCCAGCACGGTCAGTTTGAGCCTGGGGTTGATGTCCATCAGGCGGTCGGCCATCACGACGGCTTTCGGCTGCCCGACCGTGCTCGTGAGCGCCGGGATCTGGCGGTTGATGTTCGTCGGCTCCACCGCGTCGCCGTCCACGATCGTCATCGCGCCGACGCCCAGCCGCGCGACAAGTTCCGTCGCGAGCCCCCCTACCCCGCCGAGGCCGACGCACAACACCTGCGAACGGCGGATCGTTTCGACGGTTTCGGCGGATTCGAGCGCGAACATGCGCCCGAGCCATTCGGCGGACGGATCAAGTTCAAACGACGGCATGGCGGAATATCCTTTCGAAGTTGGCGCGGACGGCGGCGGCGAGTTCGGACGGCGGCAGCAGGTGCATGGCGGCCACCTCGGCAAGGATCTGCCCGAACAGCTCCGGCGCTTCATCTGTTTCCAGCAGGATGCGGTCGAGCGGGACCTCCGCGAACCAGTCCATGTTCCCGGCGTCACGCAGCAGCCCCGCGCCGAACGACAGCACGCAGCCGGCGTCCAGCAGGTCGAACGCCTTGCGTTTCGCCCCGCGGAACCCGTGGATCACCCACGCGGGGACGCCTTCGCCGGATTCGGATTTGAGGCGCAGAAGTTCGGGGAAACACCGGACGCAATGGATGACCAGCGGCTTATCCCGTTTTCCGGCCTCCGCGATCTGCGCCTCGAACACCTTCATCTGAAGCGGGAGCGGCGGTTCCGCAGTGCGGTCGAGCCCGCATTCGCCGATGGCGAGGCACCGGGGAGAACCGAACAGTCTTTCAAACGCGGCAAGCTCGTATTTCCCCGCGTCCCACGGGTGGATCCCGGCGGAAAAGAAAATGCCTTCCGGCACGGCGGCGTCGGGCTCGCGGACGTTCCACAGCCGGAAGACCGCATCATTCAACGAAGGCGTCCCGTGCGCATGAGCGTCGGGAACGGAGAGCCCGTCCAGCGGAGTCCCGTTCATTTGTCACCGTTGCGGACGAAGAGCGCGGTGAAGGAGCAGTCGCAGTCGGCATGGCACGGCAAAGTCGTCAGCGTGCCGTCCGTCTTCGAGCCGTCATGCGGGTTTCTGAACGGCATGAGCTTGAAATCGGGGCGCGCCTGGAGGAAATGCTTCACCACGCCCATGTTCTCGGCATCGAAAACGGAACACGTGGCGTAGACGAGTTTCCCGCCGGGGCGGACGGTATTCGCCGCCTTATACATGATCGCGAACTGCGTCTTGACAAGCTTTTCGATCTCTTCCTTTCGGAAGATCCAGCGCATTTCGGGATTCCTGCGCCAGCGGCCCGAGGCGGAGCACGGAGCATCCACAAGCACGCCGTCGTATTCTCCAAGCGAGCCTCCGAGCGGCGTTACGACCTGGATATTGCGGAATCGCGCCGCCGCGGCGCGCCGTTTCAGCTCTTCCACCACGTCCTGCCGGATGTCCGAGGCAAAGATCTGCACCTTCCTGCCGCCTTCCGCGGCGAGCTGAAGCGTCTTGCCTCCGGCTCCGCAGCAGCAGTCCCACCATCTTTCCTTCGGACGGGGCTCCGCGGGCCACACGATGCACTGGGACGAGAAATCCTGCACCTCGCAGTTTCCGCTCAAGCCTTTCAGCTGGTCGAGATGGATATGCGGCGATTTCACGCGCACGGCGTCGACAAGGATCTCGGAGCCGCGTTCCGCCTGGATCCCATGCGAAGCGAGGCGGCGGATCAGTTCGGTCGCGGTGATGTTCTGGGCGCGAAGCCACACGGACGGCCGCGTGGCGAGGCCGTCGAGCCATGCCTGGCGGCTTGCTTCCGGCACCTCGGCGGGCATCCACTCCGGCACCAGGTCGTAGGGATCCAGGTCAAGGTCGGTATTGGTCACGGTGCGGATGCGTTCGAACGGGTCGCTCATCGCGGCAATGGCTTCGGGCGCCACACTGGACCAGAACGGGAAAACCGGGCACGACGGCTCGTCGGCGGCAAGCGCGGCGGCAAGCGCGGGACCGGGGATGTTTTCGCGGTCGATGTCGAACAGTTTTTCGAGGCAGCCCTTCCAGCGGAAGAACGCGAAAACGCTGCTCGTGATGGCATGGCGGTCGCGCGAGCCGTATTTGTGGTTGGCGCGATAGAACTCGGACAGGAATTTGTCCGCGGGCGTCCCCTTCTCCTCGAGCTCATGCCAGGCCAGGCGGATGGCCTCCAGGCAGGCCAGCGCGAGGGTCTTCAGCTTGTTTCCGGCCAATCCTTCCAGCATGGCGGCAGCCCTTTCGGATAATCAGGCTTCTTCTTTCGGGAAGAGGATCACGGCGGCGTGGGCTTCGATCGCCTGGCAGTGCCCGACGGAGTCGAGCCCTTCGGCGGTCTTCGCCTTGATGGAAACACGGTCCGCGCCGATCCCGAGGATCGCGGCGAGCGCTTCCCGCATCCGCGGGACATACGGAGCCAGCTTCGGCTTCTGCGCGATGATCGTGATGTCGGCGTTGCCGATCCGCCACCCCTGAAACTCAGGCAGGGCGAGCGTTTTCCGGAGCAGGGATTCGCCGGACGCGCCCAGATACTGCGGATCGTCGTCAGGGTAATGCTGCCCGATGTCGCCGAGCGCCAGCGCGCCGAACAGGGCGTCGATCAGGGCGTGGACCGGGACGTCGGCGTCGCTGTGGCCGTCGAGCCCGGTCTCGTTCGGGATATGGCAGGTACAGAGCATCAAATCACGTTCCGGCGCCATGCGGTGGACGTCGTAGCCGATTCCGATTCGCATATCTTTCATGGACCGTGTCTCCGTTGCGTTTTATGGGAAATGAGGTTAAGGTCGGGTCATTCCCGGTTCCGGCCGCGGCCGTTGTAGATCTGGGCGGACCCCAGGATCCAGTTCTGAAGCCCGCGGCTCACGATATCCTGCTTGCGGTACTTCAGCTCACGGGTGAGGATGTCCTTCTGTTCCGCGATCTCCTCGGCAGTGCCCGGCGTATGGGCTTTGACAAAGACGAAAACGGGGAAACCGTACTGCTTGTCCGGGGCGGACAGCTTGCCGGGGGCGGTGGAGAGGATCTCGTTCACGGCCGGCATGTACGGGTTGGCTTCGATCTCGAAACGGGCACGCGAGGCTTCCGCGTGGAACGTGCCTTTCAGGGACTTCACGAGCTCTTCGATCTCGGCGGGAGCGTCCTTCAGCTCCATGAACTTCAGTCCGAGCTGGGCGGCGGCCTCTTCGGCCATGGCGCGTTCCTTCTGGGAGACCAGATACTTCCGCGCCTTTTCCTTCACGTCCTCGAACGGCTGAAGCACGGACGGACGGCGGGCGGTCAGCAGGAACTTGGACATGCCTTCTTCTCCGGCAAGGACGTTGGTGTCGGAACCGACGTTCTTCAGGATCGTCACGGCGTCGATCAGGTCGTGTTCGATGTGAAGCTCGATATTTTCCTGCGTCTGCGCGGTGATATTCTTGATCTCGGAGACTTTCAGGCCGGCCTTTTCGGCTTCTTCGCGGAAACGGACCTGGGGATCCACCCCATTGTCGTCCGCCTTGTCGGCCTTGACGGCAGCGCGGTACGCGTTGTGGAAAGCGCGGATCTTCGCGGTAGCCTCGTCGCGGTCCACCGTGACTTCAAGCTCCTTGCGGATGTCGTCCTTCACTTCGTCGAACGGCTTTTCCGTGCCGTCCTCCTTGGTAAAGAGCGCCTTTCTGAGGTCGTAGTATTCCTTCAGCTGCTCCTCGGACACCTCGGTCTTCTTCTCCGTGTAGGGAGCGAACGCGAGCAGGCCGTCGGATTCCGGTTCGCTCATGAAGAGGGACGGATTGGCTGCGTAGAAGTCCTTCATGTCGGATTCTTCGACCTTCACCTGGTCCTCGAACGAATCGGGGTCAAACGTGATCAGGTTGTACGTGATCTTCTGGAGCATCGACTCGATGCCCGTTTTCGCCTCGGCGTCCGAAACGGTCACGTTCCCCGTCGTGATCATCGGCACTTTCTGCAGGCGGATGATGGAGCGGATGGCTTCCTCCAGCTCGGTGAAACCGAGCCCGGCGGGCGCGAGATAGATGTCTTTGTACTTGGCGTAAAGCTCTTTCGAGAACTTGCCGTCCGCCTGGAACGCCGGCAGGGAATGGATCACCTCGGCGACTTCCTTGTCGCTGGCCTGGATGTTCAGAACGTCGGCGGCCTTCAGCAGGACCGCGTACTGGAACGACTCTTCCTCGTCGGGAGACTGGACGCGGTTCGGGGAGAGGCCGTAGCTGGCGGCGCGGAACATGCAGACGACCTGACGGGCGTCGCTCACATCGCCGAACGAGATGTCATGTCCGAGCACGGCGCCGTATTTCGTGTTCGCGCCGACGTTGCCGCCGAACAGCAGCGATCCGTCCACGCCCGGCGTGAAGAACCAGACGAACGAGACGATGACGACTCCGGTAAAAATGGCAAAAGTGACCTTTCCGTGCTTCACGAGCACGTTGTTCATTTTCTGAATGATCATAGGGTATTCGACCTCTGTTGGTGCATGGGTTGTTTCTGATGAAAATACAAAACAATAATTTAATGCCAAAACGTGAAAAATCAAGGCTGCGCCCCGCAAAAGTCGACGAAATGTTCCATTCCGCGGGATTTCTTCCGGGAAAGCGGGCAACTTTTCCTTTTTGACTTGATTTTTCAGCAATTTCAATGTATAATATATACTGGCTTTTTTTTGAAATCATCCCGGAGGATACGCCATGCTCAAAGCTGTTCTTTCGTTCTGTATTCTTTTCTTTGCTTCCATTCTCCTTGCGGCTCAACCCGCTTCAGCCTCGCTTCAGCAGAGGTTCGACAAGCTTGCCGGACAGAAGACGTTCGGCGAGGCGGAAGTCGCCGAACTCCGCGCCATCATGGAGGAGGCTCCCCTCGCGAAGACGAAAGACGCCGAAACGGAGGAAGAAGACGGAGAAACGGAAGAAGAAGACGGAGAAACGGAAGAAGAAGACGAGACGGCGGAAGTACCCGAAACGCCGGAAGACCCCGCGAAAAAGGTCGACTGCACGTTCTGCCCCGACGCTCTCACATGGTACCTCGTTTCGAACGGCTTCTTCGAGGAGGCGAACTGGCTCTTCTCCCACAAAGCCGACTTCGGCATCAAAGACCAGAACGGCATGACGCTTCTCCATATGGCATGCCGCGGCGGACATCTGGATTTTGCAAAGAACCTCATCAAACGCGGCGCGGAGATCAATCTTCCCGACCACGACGGCCTCGCGGCCATCCATTACGCCGTCATGGGCGGCAATTCGAAGCTTGTGGAGCAGCTGCTTCAGCTCGGAAGCGATCCGAACAAGCTCACGAAGAAAATGGACACGCCGCTGCATTTCGCCGCGAGGTATTCCGGGCTGGAGGAGATCAAGTTCCTTGTCGAACATGGCGCCAGCATCAAGGCGATCAACTGGAAGCTCCTCGAAAACCTCAAGGACCAGCGTCGCCGCCAGGACGACATATACAACAACCCCGAAGAGGAGCGTATCGCCGCTCTGAAGTCTGCACTCGGGCTGAAGACTCCCGATGCGCTGGGCGTGGACGAGGAGGAAGACGAGGAGGAAGATCGTTTCCCGGTAAAGAAAGAAGAGCCGCCCGCCATCGTTGACCTGGATCATATCCCCTACGATCTCCTTCCCCACGATGCCGGCGACGCCGCAAACGATGAGGGGCTGACCGCCCTGCACTATTCTGTCGCGAAAGGCGACATCAAGGCAGTGAAGTACCTCGTCGAACATGGTGCGGATATCAAGGCGCAGGATATGGTCCTCAGCAGGTCCACGATTCATTTCGCCGCCGAAAACGGCAATATCGAGTGCATCAGGTTTCTCACGGAAAAAGGCGCGGACCTGCTTGACAGGGACAGCTACGGAGCCACGCCCCTGCATTATGCCGCGAGAAGCAACAAACTGGACGTCGTCAAATTCCTCGTCGACCGGAAAGTCGACTACATGGCAAAGGACGTCCGCGGCTGGAGCGCCATGCATTATGCGGCCAGCGGCGGCAGCATCGACATCGTCAAGTATCTCCTCGCAAAGGGCCTCAACCTCAACGAGCTGAACGAAGCCGGCCGCACGCCCCTCTTCTTCGCCCGGAACCACAGCGAACTCAGAAAGTTCATGATCTCCAAGGGCGCACGGTAAGCCCCCCGCCCTTCTTCTGTCCCGTTCAAAACGAAACGGATGCAGCCGGACCTCTGTTTTGCGAAAACAGGGGATCCGGAACAACGTGGTGTTGTTGGCAAATTGTTCGCCGGGATGCCGCTCCCGTCTCCTCCCCGCGTTTTTTTTCGAAGATAAAAAAGAATGGGGCTTGCGAAAAAGGACAATCCGTGGTACAGTAATTGAATCATTTTTCCACCCCATGCGATGCGCGTCCCGCGCCCGCCCGAACAGTCTGAAAGGATCATACAATGTCATTTGAAACCGGAAGCGTCTCCCTCATGATCTGCCCTCTCCGCAACCCCATGCCGGAGGATTACCTGGAACTTTTCGCAAAACATTCCGCCGGCAAGCTCGACGATGTGAAGGACGAGCCCGTGCTCGGCTGGGTCAGCGGACGCCATCTGCTCGAAAGCAGGATCGACGAAGACACGTCCAAATGCGGCGGATTTCCCTACATGAACCTGAGGAAGACCGAACGCAAGGTCCCGGCCCAGCTGTTGAACGCCGTGTGCCGCCGCGACGAGCTCGCCTACATGCAGGCGCACGACTGCGCTTTCGTGCCGCGCAAGGAAAAAAGGGCGATCAAGGAGGAGGCCGTCGAAGCCCTGATGCCGAAGATGGTGCCCACGATCTCCGCCGTGCCGTTCGTGGTCGACATTCCCGCCGGCGTGCTGTATTTCGGCGCGACCTCGCTCGCGAAGTTCGACGTCTTCGTGCAGGAGTTCACCCGCGCGCTCGGCATGGACGCCGAACCCGTGCCGATCTCCGTCGAAGAGCTTATGGAGACTCTGCTGAAGAAGAACGAGACCGACCTGCCGCCGCTCACGCTCACGAATCTGGCGAACGGCCTGGACGAACCCCAGCCCGGACGCGATTTCCTGACCTGGCTCTGGTATGATGCCGAAGTCAACGGCGGAAGATGCTCCGTCGGCGAGCTCGGCGATTTCGTCGTCGGCCTCGAAGGTCCCCTCACGCTCGCCTATTCCCCGGGCAAAGCCAAGGATCCCGAACTCGCAGGCTCCGGCGAAAGCGTCGTCAAGCGCGGCAATCCGATGGCGTCCGGCGAGGCGAAGGCCGCCCTTTCCAGCGGCAAAAAACTCCGCAAGGCACGCGTGACATTCGCCCGCGAGGGCGTCGACGCCGAAGTCGACAAATGGGTGTTCACGTTCGATGCCGACACGTTCACCTTCGGCTCCGTCAAGCTCCCGGAAGGCGAGGAGATGGAACGCGAATCCGCGTTCGAGGAACGCGTCGCGAACCTGCATATCCTCCACACCGTCTTCAACGCCTACTTCAAGAAGTTCGCCGCGGCCGTCATGAACGGAAAAAACATCGCCACCGAAAAGGCGATGCGCCAGTGGGTCGCCGACCGCGAATCCCTCTGAGTTGAGGCAGGCGCTCCCATGAACCATCCGCGGGGCAGGAAAACAGACGGTACTGTCGGTGCGGCCGCTTTCGACCTCATCACGCCCGAATTCTTCCTGCCCGCGCTGGAGGACGCCCTCGCGTGCCGTCTGACCGGGCTGGCATCCGCCCTGCCCAGCTACATCAACCGCGTGTACGAGATCGAGGCCGTCACGGGCGAACGACTCGTAGTCAAATTCTACCGCCCCGGACGCTGGACGCGCGAGGCGATCCTGGAGGAACACGATTTCCTGTGGGACTGCGACGGCGAGGAGATCCCCGTCGTGCCGCCCTACGAGCTCGAATCCGGCTCCACGCTCGGCGAGCTCGACGGCGTTGGCTTCGCCGTCTTCCCGCGCATGAGAGGCCGCGAGGTCGAGCTCGAACAGGATGAAACGCTCGCCCGCGTCGGCGCCCTGCTCGGTCGCATCCACGCCTGCGGCGAACGCCGCGACGCGCCGCACCGGCTCCGCATGACGCCCGCGTCCTTCGCGGAAGCCGCCATGCACCGCATTTTCGACCGCGGGCTGGTCGACCCCTCGTGCGAACCGGAGCTGATCGGCCTCTGCGACGCCATTCTCGATCTCGCGGAGGCGGTCTACCCGCCTGACGACGCCATGATCCGCATTCACGGCGACTTCCACCGCGCGAACGTGCTCGACCGTCCCGGCACGGGCCTCATGGCGATCGACTTCGACGACATGGTCACGGGGCCGCCCGTGCAGGACCTCTGGCTTCTGCTCCCCGGCACGCCCGCCGAGTCGAAGCGCGAGCTTGACGTGATCCTGGCCGCCTACGAGGTCTTCCGTCCGTTCGACCGCGCCTCGCTCCGCCTCATCGAACCGCTCCGCGCCATGCGCATGATGCACTTCCTGTCGTGGTGCGCCGTGCAGGCGGACGACGCCGGATTCCGCGCCCAGTACCCGGACTGGGGCTCCCGCGAGTTCTGGCGCCGCGAAGTCGCCGATTTCCGCATTCAGCTCGAAAACATCCAGCGCGCGCTGGAGGGAAAGGACCATTCATGGAACAGTTGATTACCACCTCGCAGAAGCAGGCATGGAAAAAACGCGTCTTCCTCGCGTTTCTCCTCGGCATCGTCGCCGGAGCCGCCGCCACGTTCTGCGCCGGATTCCTCTACCTCCGGCACAATCTCATCGTCTCCTACGATTTCCCCGGCCTCACCGCCGACGATTTCGACGACGCGTTCGAGAACGCCATGCCCGCGGAAGCCGGCTGGATCGCTTCGCGCGAATCCTGCTCCCTGCCCATGCCCTCGAACGGACGCGTCCTCGCCAACTGGAAACTCTGCAACCGCACGTACGCGCGCGGCCTGATGGACGACCCCGACCATGGAATCATCCTGCCCGCCATCCTGCCCTGCACGGTCACGGTCACCGACGACCCGCGGGACGGCCACGCCGTGCTGTCCCGCCTGAACACCGCGCTCGTCGGCATGATCTACGGCGGCGATGCGCGAACCATCCTGCGTTCGCAGGTCGCGCCCGAACAGGAGGCGCTGTTCAGCATGCTTGCCGACGGCATCCGCAAAGACAAAGTTCAACGAAAGGAAAAGGAAAACACGCCATGACTTCCGCTCAGATAACACCAGCCGGCACCGCCGAAACCGCCGACGTCATCCACAACGGCAACCCGTATTTCGACGGCAAACCCGCCGCGATCGTCCGCGAATACCCCATGCAGCTCCACGCGATCGGCCCCGACGGACGCCTCCGCCTCGGCGCGGCATTCGACCTGATGCAGGACATCGCGGGCGTTCACGCCGCCCTGCTCGGCGTCGGCATCCACGACCTGCGCCGACTCGGCATCACCTGGGTCCTCTCCCGCCTTATGATCCGGTTCGACGCCCTGCCCCCGGCCACAGATTCCGTCCTCGTGAAGACCTGGCCCAGCGGCGTGCACCGTCTCTTCGCCATGCGCCAGTTCGAGCTCAGCGACCCCGCATCCGGGCAGCGCATCGCCACCGCCAGCAGCTACTGGCTCATGCTGAAGCTCGCCAACCTGCGCCCCGTCTCGCCCGACGACGTGACCGGCACCTTCCCCGCGAACCCGGACAAGCCGATCTTCTTCGAGGACTGGGGCAAGCTCGACGTCACCCCCGGCTCCGACCCGCTCAGCACCGTCATCGGCCAGTCGAAGATCGACTACAACAACCACGTGAACAACGCGCATTACCCGATGTTCGCGCAGGACTGGATCGCCGCGAAGCTCGGCTGCCCCGTCCGCATCGGCACGATCCGCGTGAACTTCAATTTCGCGCTCCGCCTCTTCGAAACCATCGTCTGCACCGGCGACCTCGACGGCGACAGGTTCCGCGTGGTCGGACACACCGCCGAGGGCAAGAACGTCTTCGCCTGCGACGGCACGTTCGCCCCGATGGAGATCGCTGAAAAGTAACCTCATCCCCGCTCATAATTCGTTTTCACTTTTTCATACCACACAGGAACCCCAGCATGAATCCCGAACTCAACCGTCTTTCCGATCTGCTCCGCGCATCCGTCGACGCGGGCGAATATGCCGGCGCATCCGTCATGGTCATCCACAAGGGCGAGGAGATATACTACACAGATTACGGCTATGCCGACGTCGAATCGGGCAGAAAGATCGCCCGCGACACCATCTTCCGCATCTATTCGCAGTCGAAGCCGGTCACCGGGACCGCCGCCGTCATGAACATCGACCGCGGCATTCTGTCGCCCCGCGCCATGGTCGCGCGGTTCCTGCCGGGATTCGCGAACCAGCGCTACGACACCGAGCACAGCCAGGGCCTCGCCGTGGTCAGCGACCGCCCGATGTTCGTCTCCGACCTGCTGAACATGACCTCCGGCCTGCTCTATCCCGACTGCTCGCCGGACGTCGCCGTGGTCGTGCGCGAGATGGAGGACCTCCGCAAGCAGGGCGTCCAGCTCTCCACGGTCGAATTCGCGAACAGACTCGGCGGCTGCCGCCTCGCGTTCAAGCCCGGCGACCGCTGGGCCTACGGCTACTCCGCCGACGTGATGGGCGCAGTCATCGAAATCGCCGCCGGAAAACGCTTCGGACAGTATTTGCAGGACGAGATCTTCGGCCCGCTCGGTATGAAGGACACCGGATTCGTCGTCCCCGAGGCGAAACGCGGCCGCCTCGCCACCGCCTACGATCACCGCGACCACACGCGCAAACGCTTCGACTACGCCGACTGGCACCTCGGGCTGAATGCCTACCGCGAGGACACCGCGTTCGAGTCCGGCGGCGCGGGCCTCGTCTCCACCATCGGCGACTACGCCGAGTTCGTGAAGATGCTCATGAACCGCGGCACGTACAACGGACACCGGTTCCTTTCCGCCGCCGGGTTCGACTACCTGATCTCCCCGCAGCTCACCCCGTGGCAGGCGCGCACGTTCAACTGGCAGGACCTCGGCGGCCAGAACTACGGCAATTTCCTCTTCATGAAGACCTTCGGCGGGTGCTCCTCCACTACCGACGCCATCGGCTCGTTCGGCTGGGGCGGCTGGCTGGAGACCAATTTCACGCTCGATCTCAAAAATCAGATCGCCGTCCTCTTCATGGCGCAGAACCAGTCCCCGCAGGACAATTCCCACCTCTTCCACCGCCTCCGCAACGCCGCCTACTTCGCCCTGACGTAAAAACAAAGATGAGGGCGGGCGTCTCCCCGTCCGCTCTATCCCTGCAACAGATCCAAAAACTCGGAAACGGTTACGATTCTTACATGCCGGACCTTTTTCAGCGTCAAAAGGTCTTTGTCCCCACTGACAACATAGTAACACTGGCCGTCAATGGCGCAGGAAATGAACTTGTCGTCATCGGGGTCGCGGCAAACGGCAACGCGGGTTTTGGCAGGGATTATCTCCATAGCGGAATAGATGGGAACTGCTGAAGAATGCAATTCCCGTCCTTTGTATTTCTCCAGAAGATAATCTATGGTTTCCTGATACTCGTCCAGTATCTCCTGTGTAGCAACTGCGGAAACAGAGCGTGCAAGGATGAGTCGCAGTAACTCTTCAGGTTTCCCGCCAAAGAACACAGCGGAAGCAAGCACGTTTGTATCGACAACGATACGCATCACGCCTTCCTTTTATTCTTTCGGACGGCTTTGATGGCTTCGTCAATGTCCGCCTCGGTCACACCGACTTCCTTTGCCCACTTCTGGAAACTGGCAAGTACAGCCTCAAATTCAGCGAGCTTCGGCTCCTTGATGGGTTTCAGCAGGATATTGTCGTTGTCGGAGAAGACGACAAACTGTGTTCCGGCATTCAGGTTCAAAGCCGTGCGGATTTTTTTCGGCAGGACGATCTGCCCCTTCGTTGACATCGCAGTAATCATCGGCATGGCGCGCCTCCTTTCAAAAATAGGATTTTCTTACCTTACTATAGCATTCTTTTCAAAGAAGTCAAGCAATCAGTAAGATTTTCTTATAACAAAACATCTCTTTTTATCCGGCTGCATTCCCCATCGCCAGATAAAAAACGGCAATGATCGTCACGATGCCGACCGGGATCGTGGAATAAAACATCTGTTTTTCCGCGCGAATCAGCTGTTCCGCTTTCTCCCTGTCATATTCCATGAGGATCCGGTTGCGTTTCACAAGGTCCTCCGCGAGCTTGTCGTTCCATGGCGTAGAACGCATCTTATAGTAGAAAAGCGGGTATCGGGGAAATATCCTGATACATTCATTTTCACAAGCGGGCAGCAGGTTCTGGAAATACCATTTTACTTTGAACCACCGGAACAATGCCCGGACGTAGATGAAAACCGAGATCGCCCCGGCTGCAAGAAACAGGATGACGAGCCATTTCATGCTTTTCTTTGTTCCTCGTTCTCGTTATGATTCAGTAGTGTTTCACGGATTGATGTATGTGTTCCACAACTCGATGCGGGAGACATTGTCCAGCTCGGAGATTTCAATCCGCCGGATCGTTTTGATATGATCGGACGGAATGGTAAAACGATAAAAGGATGAGGGCTCTTTGAACGAGGAGGAAACCTTCTCGCCGTTCGCGAGGACGTATTCGATCGAACACCCCATCGTGCCGGAATCCTGAGCTTTTATGTCTAAATTCAAATGCCGATAATCCCGTCTGAATGTTTCGGGTATCTCATACACGATTCTTTCCGGGGCATCCCGGTCCGCCGTCGCCTGATAGAGCGTTTCGATCTGCGGCTGATGGGTTTGACGCTGATACAGGATATAGACTGCGGGTCCGAACACAACGCCCAGCACAAGAGCAAGGAGCAGAACGACCAGCAAAAAGGCTTTCCGGTTCACCGTCATATCCTCCCGTTCCAAAATTCGTACAGCAGTTTGTCGTTCAAGACGGTATCAAGATTGTCATTGATCGCGTCAAGCGCTTTCTGATAATCGGAAGAAGATATCACGGAACGGATCCATTCGGGGGACAACAAGGACATTTCCGTCGAAATATAGACGATCCATTCCGCGTGAACGAAGCTCATATTCTCCTTCAGTTCGGCGAACAGGGCATCCGGGCTGAACTCACGGCAGACCGGGGACAGCCGGAACAGCGCCGCAAGCACGGATTCCACCGAAGCATATGCGGACGGATAGACGGCATGGTCGCCATTGTATTCCGGGGTAAACGATGAAGTCGCTTTGCGGAAAAGCGCATGGAACGCGGAAACGACCGGAGCGATCAAGCCGTCCTCTTTCAGCCGTGCATAGTGATCCTCGATCCAGACGGAAAAGTGCTCGAAGAAATTGCAGGCGTCCCGCTGTTTTTCAATGTAAGCGCAGACAAGCGGGATGTAATAACGCACTTCCTCGTAGGTCCCGGCGGGCAGTTTTCCCTGGAAGATGCGGTCAAAGTCGCCCCAGCCGAGCTCCGAATCGTCTTTCGACAGGATCGCGTTCAGTTCCTCCTGCGAAAAATCGCACATCGGATCGCTGAAACGTGCCGGCTTTCTGTATTTCATCCCTCAGCCCTCCCCGGCGTTTTCCTATTTCGTGCTGAAATTGACGAGGGGGAACACGGGGAGGAATCCGTTCGGGTTGTAATTCAGCAGGCCGATCTGGACGGGGTTGCCGTCCGGAGCGAAGTTGAACAAGCCGATTTGAAGCGGATTGCCTTCTCCCGTGCGATTGAACGCGCCGACCTGGACCCCGTGTTTCAGCCCCCAGTTCAGGATCCCGAGATCAAGACATGCCCCGTCTCTTACACAGGGATTATAGGTGATCCCGCCGATCTGGACGCCCTGGACGGAAGACCGTAAGAACCATCCGATCTGGCAGCCGTTCAACAGCCCTTCATTCGTTCCATTGCCATCCCATACGACCAGTTGAAGTCCATTGTTCTTTCCCTCGCGGGCACAGAAAAGGCAAAGGTCGATCCCGTTGAACTCTTTTTCATAATTGACGACTTCGAAGGAAAGGCCGTTCGTCCGGCTTGTCCACTCGAACGGAAAGATGGAAATGCCGTTCTGCGTCGCGCGGCCCCCGGCGAAGCGCCTTCCCGGGATCAGGTGATCCGGCGGACTCAGGATGCCGGCCGCGATCCCGTAATAATCCGAGTTTCCGGTAAAACCGCATACCGGGCTGAACGTCAGACCATAGTTTCTTCCCTCGAAAGTGGTGCCCAGAATCGGGATAAACAATCCGCACGAATCTGTGTTTTCACTCCACAAGCCCCAGGCAAGGCCGTAGGTCGTGGCAGGTTCCGACCCGAAAGGAAGCAGATACGGGCCGATGTGAAGCGGGGTGACCGGCGTTGCCCGGTCGCTTCTGCACCCGGCGCAGAACAGCATCAGGGCGCAGAAACAGAACGCAATGCCGCCTGCGAAGAACATCTTGTCGATCATATGTTTTTTCGACATGGATTCAGGACCTTTCATGGTTCATATAGAGGAAATTGTCGAAGTCGGCATAGCCGCCCGCCGCCCCGCCGTCCGGGTTGGACTGGGCGTAGAGCGCGAGGTAGACGCCGGTGAACCCGCCGGCCGTCTCGCTGCTGAGGAAACTTGTGTCAATCTTCCCAAGAGGAACGAATCCATCAAGTCCGCCCCATTCGAAGCAATAGGAATCCTTGTTCGTGCTGAGGATTCTGAGATTGACCACGGGCGATTCGAGCTCGAATTCCTTCTCCGTATGCTTCAGGAGGCCCAGCTTGTATTTCAGGACCAGGAAATACTTCCCGTCGTGCCTCCGTACCGCCAGGTCGCAGTGGTAATCGTTGGACATGAAGAGGGTCAGGCCGGCTTCGTCGCCGTCCTTCAGACCGCTCGCATCGACTCTGGTGTGAGCCTGGAACCGGATATGCTGCTGGCGGCGGCCGACCCACGTGGGCGAGTCGTTGCTGTTGATGGAAACCGGGCTTGTCTTCAGGCGCAGCCAGCCGGGGCGTTCGGTCAGGGAATAGTTTCCGGTTCGCGGCGCACCGAGATAATTCCACTCCAGCCCGAGCGCCGGATCGTCGAAATGCGTGCTGACGCGACCGCGCTGAACCTGGGCGGCATGTCCCTCGGCGGGGACCTGGGGCAGCGTCGGCACGTCCATTTCGAGCGAGATCGCGCCGTTGCCGTTCACGACCGGCCAGCCGTTCTCGTCCCACTTCACGGGGGCGAGGAACGTTTCGCGGCCGAGGACGTGGTGGAATCCGTTGAGCGGGCGGAACGCGAGGCAGACCAGCCACCACGAGCCGTCGTGCGCCTGAATGAGGTCGGCGTGCCCGGTGCCCTGAATGGGATTCTGGTAGCCCCGCGCCAGAGCGTGGGACAGGATCGGGTTCGACGGGCAGCCCTCGAACGGTCCGCGCAGGTTGCGGCTGCGTGCGATCGTCTCGCAGTGGCCGTATTCGGTCCCGCCCTCGGCGATCATGAGGTAGTACCAGCCGTCCTTTTTGTACATGTGCGGCCCCTCGGCGCAGCGTCCGCCGGTGCCCCGCCAGATGATTTCGCTGCGGCTGAGCAGACGCCCGGTCTTCAGGTCGATTTCGGCGAGGTGGATTTCGCCCGCGCCCTGCGCCGTCAGGAGATAGGTCTTTCCGTCGTCGTCGAAGAAGAGGTCCGGGTCGATGCCGCCCTCGCGCACCCAGACCGGGTCGGACCATTCGCCCGCCGGGTCCTTCGTCGTGACATAGAAATTGCCCCCGCCGGACACGTTGGTCGTGACCATGTAGAACGTGCCGTCGTGGTGGCGGATCGTCGGCGCATAGATGCCGTTCCACGTCCCGATGTTCTGCAGGCGGGTCTGCGTCGGACGCGTGATGCAGTGGCCGATCTGCTCCCAGTGGATCAGGTCCTTGCTGTGATGGACCGGCACCCCGGGGAAGTAGCAGAACGAGCTGTTCACCATGTAGTAATCGTCGCCCACGCGGCACACGCTCGGGTCAGGGTAGAATCCCGGCAGAACGGGGTTCCGGTAGCCGCGCGTCTTGACCTCGGTTTGAGCTTGATTAGCAGCGGCGTTTTCCTGCGCGAACACTGCTGAGGCGAAAAGCGCCCCGGCGACTGCGGCGAAAGCCGCCGCGAACATGGCGGCGGCAAGCGTGATGGACCTGCGGAATCTCATAGTCGGAACTCCCGTAATATCAAGGTTCAAAAAAGGTAAAACGAACTCACAGCGCGAGCATGCGTTCGATGGGGGCGAGCGCATTTGCCATGATCTCGGGGTCGAGCACGATCTCCTCGCATTTCCCCTGAAGCGCGGCCAGCACGTTTTCGAGCGTGATCTTCTTCATGTCCGGGCAGACCACCTGCGGCAGGAGCGGATGGAACACCTTGTCCGGGTTCTCGCGCATCATGCGGTGGATGATGCCGAGCTCGGTGCCGATGATGAACTCCTTGAACAGCGATTCGGACACGTGCCGGAGCATGCCGCCGGTGCTGAGCGCGAAATCCGCGGCCTCCACGACCATCGGACGGCATTCGGGATGAACGAGGACCTCCGCTTCGGGATGCGCCGTGCGCGCCTCGCGGATGCTCTCCAGCGTGATGTGGTCGTGCACGGGGCAGCAGCCGGTCCACAGCGCCATCGGACGTCCGAGCTTGGCGGTCATGTTCGCGCCGAGGTTGCGGTCCGGCAGGAACATCACCTTTGCGTCGGCGGGGATCGCGTTCAGCACGCGTTCCACGTTGCCGGAGGTGCAGCACCAGTCGACCTGCGCCTTCACGGCGGCGGAACTGTTCACGTATGCCACCAGCAGCTCGTCGGGGTGTTCCCTGCGGTACTTTCGGACCTCGTCGACCTGCGCCATGTCGGCCATGGGGCAGCCCGCCGTGGAGTTCGGCAGGAACACGCGCGAGGCGGGCGACAGGATCTTCGCGGTCTCCGCCATGAAGCGCACGCCGCAGAAGACGATGAGGTCGGCCTTGTATTGTTTCGCCTTGATGCTGAGTTCAAGGGAATCGCCGCAGAAATCGGCGATGTCCTGGATCGCGCCGTCCACGTAGTTGTGCGCGAGGATGGTCGCTCCGGTCTGTTCCTTGAGCGCGAGGATCTCCCTCTGCAGCTCGGCGGGGTCCCGTTTCATCTTGCGCCTCCGGCGCCGGCGTCCTTGGCTTCAAGCTCGGCGATTTTCGCTTCAAGCTTCTCGATGCGTGCCATGAGCTTGCGGACGCGGATCGGCAGGGCGAAGCGTTCGAGGTACGCCTGCTGGTTTTCGCCGGGCACGCCGAACACGGTGTCGCCGGGAGCGGTGCTCTTCTGCGCCGCGGAGCAGCCGAGGACCCTGGAGCCGTCGCCCATGGTGATGTGGCCGTTGACGCCCGCGCGGGCCTGAAGCTCCACGCCGCGTCCGAGCTCGGCGCTTCCGGCCACGCCGGACTGTCCGATCAGCACGCACGATTCGCCGACGATCACGTTGTGCGCCACGAAGACCTGGTTGTCGATCTTCACGCCCTTCTTGATCCACGTCATGCCGAAGCGGGCGCGGTCGATGGTCGTGCACGCGCCGATCTCCACGTCGTCGTCGATGCGCACGATGCCGTTCTGCGGCACCTTCTTGAGCCCGCGGAACGAGGGAGTATAGCCGAATCCGTCCGCGCCGATGACGGCGCAGCCGTGGATGATCACGCGGTTGCCGATGACGCAGCGGTGCATGATGCTCACGTTCGGGTAGATCGTGGTGTTTTCGCCGACCTTCACGAACTGGCCGATGTAGGCGCAGGCGCAGATCTTGGTGTTCTTGCCGATCTCAGCGCCTTCCATGATGACGGCGTTCGGGCCCACGTGCACGCCCTCGGCGAGCTTCACGCTCGGGTCGACGAACGCGGTCGGATGGACGCCGACGGGATAGTTCAGCGGTTCCGGCGCGAAGATCGCGCAGAGCTTGGAGAACGCCTTGTCCGGGTCCTCGCAGTGGATATTGGTCTGTCCCTCGGGGGGGTCGTATTTCCAGTCGTTCGGCACCAGCACGACGCCGGCATGGCTCTCGCGCTGCGCCTTCAGGTATTTCGCGTTGTTGAGGAACGACACTTCGTTGCGTTCCGCGAGTTTCAGGGAATTGACGGCGGTGACGACGGTGTCCGGGTTGCCGACCACGGTGCCGCGGATGAGTTCGGCGATTTCGGACGCCTTGTATTCTTTGCTCATTTCAGGTTCTCTCCTGTTCGGTGAGTTGGTGTTTTCAAAAATCTGGTTCGGTCATTTTTCCGGCGCGGAGGCCCCGGCGGGGTCTTTCGCGTCCTTGCGGTAACCCCGGTTCAGGTCCTGGATCACGGCGTCGGTAATGTCGAGGTTCGGCTGGAAGTAGACCACGAAATCGACATTGTTCAGGGATTCGCCGGACTTGTCCAGCACGATGGTGTAGCCTTCGATCACGGCCTTGTTACGGACGGCCTTGCGGATGTCGTCGACCACTTCGCCGCGCAGTTTCGCGTACATGTCGCGGAGCTGATCCTTGCGGCCTTCCTTGTAGATGTTCATTTCCTGCTCCTTCAGCTTCAGCGACTCGTACAGCTGCTGGGCTTTCAGGCGCTTGTTCTCGCGTTCCGCGCCGGACAGCGCGATGTTCTGCGAATCGTCGCGGGCGGATTCGTACTGCTTCCGCAGGTTGTCGTACTGCTGCTGAAGCTGGTTGGAGTATTCGCGGAAGACTTCCATCTGCTGGTTGAGCTTGATCTCGATGGTCTTGGTCTTCTCGTATTCATCGAACGCCTTCCCCATGTCGATCACGGCGATCTTCAGGTCGGCGGCATGGACCGCGGCCGAGTTCAAAGTCAAAGCCAGCATCAATGCGGCGAAAATCCGTTTCATGTTCAGGTTCTCCTTTCCGGAAAAAAAGTTCTCTTTAAAAATAAAGCAAGTCTTGAAATATACAAACCGAACACGTATTTTAAACCGGATTTTTTTCACATTTTTCTGGAGTTTTCCCATGAACAGCGATCCCATTCAGGAAGCGGCGGCCGTCATCGCCGCGAAAAAGAACATGCTGATCTTCACCGGCGCCGGGGTTTCCGTGGAAAGCGGCATCCCGCCGTTCCGCGGCGCGGGCGGCCTGTGGCAGAAGGTCAACCCGGATTTCTTCGACATCGACCACTTCATGTCGCATCCGGTCGAATCGTGGAAGCGCATCCGGTCGATCTTCTACGAGCTGTGGGGCAAATCCGCGCCGAACGCCGCCCACCTCGCGTTCGCCGAGCTGGAACGGATGGGCGTCGCGTTCTCGCTCGTCACGCAGAACATCGACAATCTGCACCAGATGGCGGGGTCGAAGAACGTGATCGAGTTCCACGGCACGCTCGGACGTCTCCGCTGCACCACGTGTTCGTTCTCCGGGCCGCCGACGCCCGACCTCCTCGCGGGCGATCCGCCGTCCTGCCCGAAATGCGCCGCGCTGCTGAAGCCGGACATCGTGTTCTTCGGCGAATCCATCCCCGCTCACGCCATGGACCAGTCGTTCGCCGACGCCGAATCGTGCAGCGTATGCCTCGTCAGCGGGACTACCGGCGAGGTCATGCCCGCCTGCATGGTGCCGCACACCGCGAAACGCCACGGCGCGACCGTGATCGAGGTCAACCCGGAGGAATCCGCGTTCACCGGGCACATCACCGACATCTACATCCGCGGCAAAGCGGGCGAAATCATGCCGCAGCTCCTCGCGGAAGTCAGAAAACGCCTCGCTGAATCCGAATGATCCGTTCCGGGCTCCCCATCGACGCGGTCCTGCCGCAGATCGCGGACGCCGCGCGCGCCTGCCGCCCGCTGGTCGTCACGGCGGAACCGGGCGCGGGCAAAAGCACGGTCGTTCCGCTCGCCCTGCTCGAATCGGGCATCCTGCCGTCCGGGAAGATCGTGATGCTGGAGCCGCGCCGCATCGCCGCACGCGCCGCAGCACGGCGCATGGCATCGCTCCTGGGCGAACCCGCCGGAAAGACGGTCGGCTACCGCACGCGCTTCGAAACGGCGGTTTCGGCGGACACGCGCATCGAGGTCGTGACCGAGGCGCTGCTCACGCGGATGCTTCAGAAGGACCCGTCGCTGGAGGGCGTCGCCGCCGTGCTGTTCGACGAATTCCACGAACGCAGCATCCACGCCGACCTCGCGCTCGCGCTCACGCTTGATGCACGGTCCGTCCTGCGCGACGACCTCCGCATCGCGCTCATGTCCGCCACGCTCGACGCCGCCTCCGCCGCCGCTCTCCTCGGCGAAAACGCCGTCGTCGTCAATGCGCCGGGTCGCTGTTTTGAGGTCAATGTGAGCTACGCTCCGCCGAAACCGGGCGCTCCGCTTGAAAATCACGCCGTCTCCGTCGTGCTCGACGCCATGCGCGCCCACGACGGTCACGCGCTCGTCTTTCTGCCCGGCGAGGCGGAGATCCGCCGCACCGCCGCGTTCGCCGCGAAAACGCACGATTTCGAAGTCCTGCCGCTCTATGGCTCGCTCCCCGCCGCCGAACAGGACCGCGTGTTCACCGAATCGGACCGCCGCCGCGTGATCCTCGCCACGCCGGTCGCGGAAACCAGCGTGACCATCCCCGGCGTCCGCATCGTGGTCGATTCCGGCCTCGCGCGCATGCCGTTCTTCTCCCCCGCCTCCGGCATGGACCAGCTCCGCACGGTCAAAATCTCGAAGGCGTCCGCCGAACAGCGCCGCGGCCGCGCCGGACGCACCGCGCCGGGCGTCTGCATCCGTCTCTGGCACGAGTACGAACAGAAGGCGATGCCGGATTTCGCCCCGCCGGAAATCGAACACGCCGACCTCACGGAGCTCGCGCTGGAGCTCGCGCAGTGGGGCGTGACCCGCGAAAAAGTCTCCGCCCTGCCCTGGATGACCCCGCCGCCCGAGGTCAAGCTCGATTACGCGTTCGATCTGCTGACGGAACTCGGCGCGGTTTCGCCGGAAACGTGCCAGATCACCCCGCACGGCAAGCTGCTGCACCGTCTGCCCGTGCATCCCCGCCTCGCAAACGCCGTTCTCTTCGCGGAACGTCACGGGCTCCGCCGCGAGGCGCTTCAGATCGCCGCGATCCTCTCCGACCGCGACCCGCTCGTCAATCCGCAGACCGCCGACCTCGCAGAACGCCTCGCCGCGCTCGATAAGACGTCCTCTTCGCAGGTAGACAGACAGACGCTTGACCGCATCCGCAAGGCCGTCTCCCAACTTGAAGCAGCGTTGCCCCCTCGTGTCCGAGCGAAGCCGGGCACTGCCGCAGTGGAGGACTTGTCCTCCGTTGCCACAACTGTGGCGGCGGCGTACCCCGACCGCATCGCGCGACGGCGCGCCGGCGGCGACAAGCCCGAATATCTGCTCTCCAACGGCATGACCGCGAAGCTCGGCGCGCACGACCCGCTCCGCGATTCGGAATACCTCGCCGTGGCGGATTCCGGCGGACTTGCCGGACAGCCGACGATCCGCCTCGCGCTCCCGCTCGACGTCGCCGCGCTGGAAACCGCCCTGCCCGACCTGTTCCGAACGCGCCGGGAAACAGTCTGGGACGACGAGGCGCTGTGCGTGCGCGTGTTCAGCGTGAAAGCGATCGGTTCGCTCACCGTCGAACGCAAGCCCGCCACGCTCCGCCCCGGCGACGATTCGGCGTCGCTCCTGATCGCCGCGATCCGCAAACGCGGCCTCGCCTCGCTCAATATCTCCCCCGGCCAGCTCAAATTCCTCCGCCGCATCCAGTTCCTGCACGTGCACGGCTGCGAAGGCTTCCCGGACTGCTCGGAACAGCATCTGCTCGACACGCTCGAAACCTGGCTCGCGCCGCACCTCGACGGCGTCAGCCGCCTCGACAAGCTTGCCGCGCTGGATTACCGGTCGATCTTCTCCGCCATGCTCCCGCCGAAAGCGCAGTCCACTCTGAACTCGCTCGCGCCCGAACGTTTCGAGGTCCCGAGCGGCTCGCACATCGCCATCGACTATTCCGACCCCGCCGCGCCCATGGTGCGCGTGAAGCTTCAGGAGGTCTTCGGGCTCGCGCATTCGCCGAAGATCGCGGGCGGACGCGTCCCGCTCGTGTTCGACCTGCTCTCCCCCGCCATGCGCACCGTGCAGATCACGCGGAACCTGGACGAATTCTGGGACGGTTCGTATTTCCTCGTGCGGAAAGACATGCGCGGCCGCTACCCCAAGCACAACTGGCCCGAAAACCCGCGCCAGGAGCCCCCCTCCCGTTCCAGCATCAAACGCCCGAAAAAAAACTGAAAACCGCTCAATTATCTTTTCAAACATAGAGCTTACACATCAAAACAAGGAGTTGATTATGTCTGACAAAGAAAGAGACAAAATAATCTGGGACACGATTATCAGTTTTTATAAGGAGCCGATTAAGAATAAGCGCAAATGGTCCTTGGAACAAATGGAACAAGCAAGACAGGAGAATCAGGAGAAAGCATATTGGTGCCGGGAAGCTGGCGATAATCAAAAGCTCTTCATCAAGCCGGAACAGAGGCTGATGGCGCGTTTGATCAAAAGTTTTCTTAATACCTCCTACAAGGGAGGATACAGAAAGATAACCAACGATGAAAATTGGTTTGACGAACCGGAAATCATCTTTTTTTTACAAGAAAAAATAAACAACAACTCTTCTAATTTTGATACCAAATTGAAAGATTTTGTTACGGATGCCTGTGCTCTTTTGACCAAAACAACGCAACTGACAAATGATGAATTAAATCAGGAACAAACAGCTAATTTGAAGGCATTGCGTGACATCGTTAATTCAAAATATGATGCCATTGTCAACCCTGAGAAACCACAGGATTGGAATTATGATGAAATGATTGTGGCTCAAGTCAAAGAAGAACCGTATATCACGATTCTGAAAATGAAGAAATTAATCCGGGGATTCGGGATTGCCCTGACCTGCGATTTTCTGAAGGAATCCCACCTCTACAACATAGCAAAACCGGATGTTCATCTGCGCCATGTTTTCTCCATGATAGACAGGATACCGTATTCCGAGGATTTGATTCTGGTAAAACGCATTTCGGAATTTGCGGAACATGTTGACAAGAAGCCCGATCCTGAAGATTTCTGCAATTCCGGTCCGTATTATATCGATAAGATCATCTGGATGCTCTGCAGTCGCAACAAAGAATATAAGAATGATAACGGTACACAGATAAAGATACCGGATTTCAAAAAAGAATTGCTGAAAAGAATTGCCGCAAAACTGCAGGAAATTGACTGACAAAACAAAAAAACGCGGCCGCCGGCAAAATCGTTGTAGAAAAGAAGCGTTACTTCTCCGGTTCGTCGAGGAGGACGATCTCGGCGGTAACCGGGCACACTGCGTGTGTTGAGGTAGTGCGCGGCTTCGCTCGCGCACGGGGAATTTCTAAGAGAGCGGGACGGGGTCACTTCTCCGGTTCGTCGAGCAGGACGATCTCGGCAGTCACCGGGAAATGGTCCGACGACGCCAGCCCGTCGCGGAAATCGTTGATCGTGCCGTGGGAGAGCACGCGCACGCGGTTGTTCACGAAGATGAAGTCGATGGGCTTGCGGTGGCTGCGTTCCTTGCGGTTCAGGTGGAAATCGTGGAACGTCTCGTCGCCCGCGCCGTAGTGGTCGGTCTCGGACACGTCACGCGCGTTCCGGAGCACGCCCTGCACCATCCGTGCGGGCATGTCGTCGGCGGTGGAGTTGAAGTCGCCGGTCAGGATGAACGGGTACCGTTCGATCATGGGGGCGAGGCGCTTCAGGATCACGTTCACGCCCTGAATGCGCGCGGACGCGCTGCGGTGGTCGAGGTGCGTGTTCGCGATCACGAACCGCTTGCCCGTCTTCAGGTCCAGCATCAGCGCCCACGTGCAGATGCGCGGCAGCGAGGAATCCCACGAGGAGGAACCGGGCGTTTCGGGGTCGGAGGAGAGCCAGAACGTCTCCTGCGAGATCACGTTGAAGCGTTCCGGGTCGTAGAACACGGCGTTGTGCTCGTCTTTCTTCTGCTTGTCGCGGCCGACGCCGATCGACTGGAACTTGAGCTCGTTGCAGAGGTCGCGGATCGGCCCGGACAGCGTTTCCTGCGTGCCGATGAGCTCGAACTGGTTTTCCCGGATGGTCCGCACCATGCGCGGCAGGCGGTCCTTCCAGGAGTTCGGGGAACGGTCGTTCGGGCCGCGCACGTTGTAGGTCGCCACCCGGATCATTTCCTTCTTCGCGGGGTCGGCTTTCGCGATCTGCGCGCCGGAAAGGTCCAGCGCCGCGGTCACGCTCAATGCCGCGGCGGCAAAGATCATCAGGAACGCGGTCCGGCCGCGCTGTTTCGTCCAAAAACTCGTCTTCATCATGAATCGCTCCTTTCCCCGTCGGGTTCGTTCATCGTTTCCAGAGATTCCGCCGTGACCAGCGGCAGCAGGTCGCGGTTTCCGTTTTCGCGGACCGCGGCTTCCCGCACGGCCCGGACGTCCAGGTCGGCCGCGCCGTCCGCCAGGACCGCGCGGACATGTTTCCCCGCCTGAAGCCCGCCGACGCCCGTGATCTGGCGTCCCGTGCCGGGTTCCGCAAGGTAAACGTAGCCGCGTTTCAAAATGCGGAACGGGTCGTAGGCGTCGAATTCGGCGTTGACGCGTTCCAGCCGGTGCGTCGCGGCATCGGCGCGGCGCGTCAGGGCGGTCGACGCACGCTGCATCAGCATGTCGACGCGCTGCATGCGTTCCAGCGCCAGGCGCATGGAGTCGCGGAACACCTTCGACGCCATCACGTGCGCGAGGCGTCCGGCTGACCGCTCCACGGCGTACGACGCGGCGGTGTTCATCCGCTGCCGCATCGCGTCCAGGGCGTCGGTCAGGACGCGCTTCACCGGCACGAGCTGTTCCGCCGCCCCGCTCGGAGTCGGAGCCCGCATGTCGGCGACGAAATCGGAGATCGTGAAGTCGATCTCATGCCCGACCGCGCTCACGACCGGAATGTTCGAAGCGTAGATCGCGCGCGCCAGGACCTCTTCGTTGAACGGCCAGAGGTCCTCCATGGAACCGCCGCCGCGCGTGAGCACGATCACGTCCACGCCGCCGGCGCGGTTGAAGAACCGCACGGCACGGGCGAGCTTTTCCGCCGCGCCTTTCCCCTGAACGGGCGCCGGGCAGAGGCGTATTTCGATGTTCGGGAACCGCGCCAGCGCGATCTTCATGAAATCCTTCACGGCTGCGCCGGACGGCGAGCTGATGACGCCGATGCGGCGCGGCAGGAACGGGATCGGCTTCTTGTGCGCGGGGTCGAACAGCCCCTCGGCGGCGAGCTTTTCCTTCAGGATGGCGAACTGCCGGTGCAGGTCGCCCACGCCGCACAGCTGAAGTTTTTTGATATAGAACTGGTAGTCGCCGCGCTGTTCGTACAGCGACAGCGATCCGAAGACTTCCACCTGGTCGCCGACCTTCAGCCCCAGACGGCGGCACACCTCCGACCCGCTGAAATACACCGCCCGCACCTGCGACGACGCGTCCTTCAAGGTCAGGTAGACATGCCCCGAACGATACGGGTTGTACGAGCCGACCTCGCCGGTCAGCCAGAGCGGACGGAACGATTCCTCCAGCACGGTCCGCACCGCGCCGTTCAGCTCGGTCACGGTCCAGGGGCGTTCCCCTCCGGGTATGCCGGACGGCTGTTCCGGTTCAGACCACATCGCCGTCCTGCTCCTCCGAGCCGGGCAGGATCGCGCCGCAGCTCACGATCATGCGCATGGCGTCGGACACGCTCATGTCGAGCATGATGCACTCGTCGCGCGGAATCAGCATCAGGAAACCGCTTGTCGGGTTCGGCGTGGTCGGCATGAACACGCTGATCAGGTCGCCCTTGCCGAGCCGGCGTGCCGCCTCGCTGTTTTCCGGCGTGTTTTCGTTGGTCATGAACCCGATGGCGTAGCAGCCCTTGCGAGGGTATTCGAACAGAACGACCTGCCGGAACATATTGCCCTTCTTCGACGACATGATAGTGTCGCCGATCTGCTTGCAGGTCGAATAGATGAAGTTGACGAGCGGGACTTTCAGCAGCAGCGACTGCGCCTTTTCGATCAGCCTGCGGCCGAGGGTGATCTTCGTGAGGACACCCAGGAAAAACAGCGCCGCCAGGACCACGACCAGCGCCAGAACGCGGATGATCTGCGTGCGCCAGAACGCGGGCAGTTCGGACATCAGCTGGAACGAATTGGCAAGCTTGATCCCCCAGTCCGTCAGGTGGGAATACAGGTACCAGGCGACCCAGAGCGACAGGAGGACGGGGACCGCCACGAGCGCGCCGGTCACGATCATGTTGCGGAAAAACTGGAAATGGTTCCTTTTGAGGGGAACGGACTGCTCTTTTTTATTCTGCATCGGCTTTGTCTCCTTCCTGTTTGCGGATGATCTCGAGTTTCAGCTTGCGGACAGTGCGGGAATCCGCCGCCAGGACCGTCGCGCGGAACTTATCCGGCTCCTCGTAGGTCTCGCCGGTCCGCGGGATGCGGCCCAGACGGGCGCAGATGTAGCCGCCGATGGTGTCGGCTTCCTCGCTGTCGTCGATCTCCGTCCCGGCCTCGGTGTTCACGTCGTCGACCAGCGTCCGCGCGTCCAGGATTACGGAACCGTCCTCCAGATGCACGGGCTCTTCCTCGAAATCCTCCTCCGTATCGTATTCGTCGTGGATCTCGCCCACGATCTCCTCGATGATGTCCTCAAACGTGACCACGCCGGACGTCCCGCCGTATTCGTCGATGATGACGGCGAAATGGTTGCTCGTGAGCTTGATCTGGCGGAGCAGGTCGGCGACTTCCTTGGTCTCCGGGATGAAGATCGGCGGACGCGCCAGCTCGCAGAGCGTCTTTCCCTCCAGACGGTGTTCGTCGATGAAGTCCTTCGCATACAGGATGCCCTTCACATCATCGAGGTTCGCCCCGTAGACGGGGATGCGGCTGTGCCCGGACTCGATGAAAAGCTTCTTGGCGTCCGCGACGCTTGCCGAAGCGGGGATCGCGGCCAGGTCCACGCGCGGCGTCATGATCTCGCGCACGTTCCTTTCTCCGAGCTCCAGGACGCCGCGGATCATCTGCTTCGCCTCCTCCTCCAGTCCGCCGTCGCCGTCCTCCTCGTCGGGGCCGTCCACCAGGCTCATGATCTCGTCGCCGGCGTCCGCCAGTTCGTCCGGGGCGCCCGCACGGTGCCAGTCATCGCCCGCGCTCGTCACCTTTTCGATCAGCGTGGCGAGCGGACGGAAGAACGGGCTGGCGACGATCGGGATCGTGAACCGCAGCACGGCCAGGTCGAACCGGAGCAGCACCAGGCGCGCCGCCAGCTCGGACGCCACGGTCAGCAGCGTGACCGCGCCCATGATGACCAGCCAGCCCCAGCGGTGCGTAAATTCCGGGGCCAGGCCGTCGGCCCATTCCATGGCGAGCACCCCGGCAAACGCCGCCAGGACGCACAGGATCAGCTTCAGCAGCGCCCGCAGGGATTCCTCCCGGTCGTGCCAGGCTTCGAGCTTTTCCGCGAACTTGCGGTCGCGTTCTTCGACTTTCAGGATGCGCCCGCCGGTCAGCGAGGAAAACGCTTCGAACGCCGCGGTGATCCACAGATAAAGGATGGAGCATAAAATGAGAAGCGCCAGGTTCATTCAGCGGTCTCCCGGCATTCCATCGGCGGGATGAGTCCGGCCTCGCGGAGACCTTTCATCACGCGTTTCTCGGCGCGGCGCATCACGCGTTTCGCCTTCGGGTTCAGGTCGTCGTATCCGGCGGCGTGGAGCAGCCCGTGCGCCACGTAGAGCGCGACCTCCTCGGCATACGGCAGGCCGCGTTTCACGGCCTGCTCATACGCCACGGCGGGGCAGACGATCAGTTCGATGGAAGGGTCGGAACCGGCCCCCACCTCCATGTCGAAACAATCTTCCGTGCTGAAGCCCGGATCTTCCTCCCCGGTCCGGTAATCGAAGCTGATCACGTCCGTCGGCCCGTGGTGCCCCAGGAAATCCTCGTTCACGCGTTCGATCCCGGCGGGCGACAGGAACGACACGCAGACGCCGCCCGGCACGTCGCGGAGTCCGGCAAGTTCGGCCGCCGCCGCGGTCATTCGGCGGAGTTTTGTACGGGACGGCGCGGGGAAACGTCCGCCCGCGCGCCAGATGGTGACCGCTTTCACGATTGCTTCTCCTGATGTCTCGAATAGGAAATGCGCGTATGGTTCATGGATTTGAACGTCTTCAGGAACGATTCCCGAATCTTCCACAGCTGTGCCATCGTGACGTTCGCCGCGTCGAGCTGCCGGCGCTGGAGCTTGCCGTTGAAGATCTTCTCGACCAGCGCGCGGACATTGTCCTCCGTCGGCTCGTCCAGGGAGCAGACCGCCGCCTCGCAGCAGTCCGCCATCATCAGGATCACGGCCTCGAGTTCCTCGGGCAGCGGTCCGGGGTAGCGGAACGGCTCTTCGGGCGGGGTCACGCCGGTGCGCTCCTTCTCTTTCTCGTAGAAGAACGAAATGAAGTCGTTGCCGTGGTGGCACTCGATGGCGCGTCGGAGCGGCGTTTTCAGCTTGTACTTTTTCGCCAGCTGGACGCCGTATTCGACATGGTTGCGGATGATCGCGGCGCATTCCGCCGGGAGCTGGCCTTTGGACATGTCCTTTCCGCTGGCGTTCTCCGTGAACTTCTCCGGCGAGGCGAGTTTCCCGACGTCGTGGAAAAGCGCGTACGCCTGGACCTTCAGCGACATCGCGCCCACACAGTCCGCCGCCTCCTCCGCCAGAAGCGCCACACGTTCGCTGTGATGGTAGGTCCCGGGCGCCTCCAGCTGAAGCTTTCTCAGCAGAGGATGATTGCGGTCGATCATGGAAAGGTAGGACATGTTGCAGGTCACGTCCAGCAGCGTCACCAGCAGCATGATCAGCACGACCGCGACGCCCGCGGTCACGATGCCGTTCACAGCGGGCATGACCAGGCAGGATCCGAGCTGGTTGACGTCGATGTCCATGACGGGTTTCTTCCACAGGAAAACGGATTTGACCGTGCGCCAGAGGAAGGCGAGGATGTCGGGATTCTCCTGGAAGATGATGGCGGAAAAGAGCATCGTGACCGTACACGACACGAACGCCCGGATGAAGAACTTCGGGTAATCGAAAACACGACGCACGAAAAATGTGCTCATGGCGCACACGAACAGCCCAGTGGCGAACGCCGGGAACGACAGGTCAAGCGCCACGGCGGAAACGCCCGCCACGAAGAGTCCGGCGAACACCGCCGACCGGCCGCCGTAGATCGAGGCGATCACCAGCGCCGGCAGGGCGAACGGCATCGCCAGGTACAGCGGTATCTTCGCCGCGAGGCGGCCGTCCAGGATCCACTGGTTGAACAGCTTCATGATGCCGCAGTTGAACAGCAGCGAGAAAATGACGATGAATCCGATCAGCCAGATCGAGCGGTTGTTGCCGAAAAGCTCGGGATGGACGCGAAGGATGAAAATGCAGGTGAAGACGACCAGCAGCGCCACCAGCAGCGTCTTGTGGGAAAGGGTCTTCCAGGTACGCTGGTCCAGCCGGTGTATCTCGTACTGCCGCCTGTATTCCTTGAGCAGTTCGAAGTCGGGCTTCGAAAGGGGCTCCCCGTTCCCGGAGATCAGGATCTCGCCTTTCCTGTGCAGGATGTCCTTCAAGGCGGCGATCTCCTTTTCGATCTTCTCGTCTCTGCGCTTGTCGGTCAACTCCTTGTCGACGCGCAGATTGCCTTCCCTGTAAAGAATGCCAAAGAAATCCTTCAGCTTGCCGGGGTCCAGCTGGATGCGCTGTTCTTCGGAAAACAGGGACAGCAGGGCATTCACGGTCTTTCCGGCGGCGCTCTCCGGCGTCTGAATATCGGAAAGCCTGGAAACGCTTTCGCGCAGTTCCGCGTCCTGGATCATGACGGTCTTTGCGGAATCCTCCGGGCGGACTTCCTCCTGCCGCGGTTCCGCGATGCCCTGTTCGACGATCGCCGACATATATCCGGCGGCGGTCGCCCCCCGCTCCTTGTCCCGGCTCAGTTCCAGCAGGATGGAATACAGGTACGGCTGAAGCTCTTTCACGAATGAGGCGATCCAGACGTCCGTGGTATTCAGCGGCTCGTACGCCTTTTCTTCCTTGTCGGCGGCGTCGCGGCGCTGGATCTCGTCCATCATGGTCCTGTAGCCGTCGAGGATCCTCTTCGTCCGGTTCGTCTCGATCCTGAGGTACAGGGGGAAACTCCGTTCGATCTCGCCGCGGAGGCGTCCCTCGTCCTTCTTGTCCTTGCATTTGAAATCGATCTTCGCGACGATGTCCTCCTGCACGGGGTCGCCCTCGTTCAGCTGAGGCAGGTCGCTCTCGTTCGGCATCTTCCAGAGCAGCAGCACGCCGGTCGCGAACACCATCAGGATCATCAGGAAGGACACGGCTTTCGAACGCTGCAGGAAGCCGCCGAACGCATTGATCTTCTCAACGAAACCGTTTTTCTCCGTACTCATGGCATGGACCTTTCTCACTTGCCGCTTTTTTCATAGGCGCGGATGATCTTTTCCACCAGCGGATGCCGCACCACGTCGCGTGCGTCGAACCGGCAGATCTGCACGCCGTCGACGTCCGCCAGGCAGTCCAGCGCATGCGGGAGCCCGGACTGTCCGCGCGGGACATCCGCCTGCGAAGGATCGCCGCAGACCACGCACTTCGAATGGAATCCGAGGCGGGTCAGGAACATGAACATCTGTTCGTTGGAGGCGTTCTGCGCCTCGTCCAGGATCACGAACGCATGGTTCAGCGTCCGGCCGCGCATGAACGCCAGCGGCGCCACTTCGATCACGCCGCGGGACATCAGTTCCTCGGCGGCTGCGTAGTCCATCATCTCGTGGAGCGCATCGTGCAGGGGGCGCAGGTACGGGTTGATCTTCTCCTGAAGTGTGCCGGGCAGGAATCCGAGGTTTTCCCCCGCCTCGACCGCGGGGCGCGTCAGGATGATGCGGTTGTATTTCCCGGCGACAAGCAGGGAAACGGCCATCGCCATGGCGAGATAGGTCTTGCCGGTGCCGGCGGGGCCGACACCGAACACGAGGTCTTTTCCGCGGATGGCACGGATGTATGTCAGCTGGTTCGGGGAACGCGCGGAAACGTCCTTCTTGCCGGGGCCGACCGTGACGCGTTCGGCGAAATAGGTGCCGAGATCCTGTTCGCGTCCCTCGCGCCAGGCGTCAAGCGCCAGGTCGAATTCGGACTGGTCCAGACGGCGGCCGCGTTCTTTCTGAAGGCGGCGGAGTTCGCGCAGGAATCCGTCGCCGCGTTTGTCAGGGGTATCCTCCACGCACATCGCCCAGGATTCGCGCGAGGCGAACTTCACGCCGAGACCGTATTCCGCGGCGGACAGGTTCGCGGTCAGGTTCCCGGCGAACGCCGATTCCAGCGCGCCGGGGCTGTCGAAATAGACGCGTCCCCCGCCGGTCTTACTGTCGGGAGAGGCGCTGTCGGGATCCTGTTCCGTGGCTTCTTGCATGGAGTGTAAAACTTACTTCGAAGAGGCGGGAAGCAGGACTCTTTCCTCTTTCACGGCGGGGATGACAAGTTTCATGCCGGGCTTCAGGAAATTCGGCTTCCCGTTCAGAAGCTGCTTGTTCGCGTCAAAAATGATCTCCCACGCGGTGCCGTCATGGTAGAGCGACTTGGCAATCACGGAGAGGGAGTCGCCGTCCTTCACGACATACTCGGTGGAAGGCTTTTCGGAATCAACAACAGTTTTTATCCGATAGCGTTCCAAAGGCAGGACTTCACCGGGTTTCGCGGCATCCTTCTTCGCGTCTTTGGCGTCCTGAGCTTTCGCGGTCTTCGCGGGCTCGTCCTTGATGCCCTTGGCGGCGCGGACTTCGGCCTTGCGCTGTTCCATGATGTCCTCGTCGGTCATCACGTTGATCTTTTCGAGGCCGGCGGCCTTGCAGAGATCGACGGCGGCGTTCAGGTCGGCGGAGGCGGAATTCGGGCGGCCGTAAAGGATCACGGCGATGTCCTTGTTCGTCTTCCCCGTCTCGTTCAGCGTGCTCTTCAGGGCAGCGGTGGTCACGCGTTCGCCGTTGACGGCGTACACGCCTTCCACTCCGTCCTCGGCGGGGAACACGTCCACGCGCATGAACTTCGCGGGAGCGGCGGGCTTCGTCTCGACCGGCTGCGGCTTCACTTCCTGCACCTGCTGCTTCTTGTCCTGCGGCTTGGCCGCGGCGGGCGTCTCGTCGACTTTCTTCACGGGAGCGGCGACGGCGGCCTTGTCTTCCTTGGCAGCGACGACCGCGACAGTCTCCTTGCCGTCGACGGGACGGGGCTCGCCGAACGCTTCCGCATAGGCGGGGTTGCCGTCCGGCATTTCCTCGGGCGGCTGCCAGTCGGGATAGGAGGACTGGATTCCGGGGGTCCAGGCTTCAGCGTTTTCGTCGTCCGGCGGCGGCACATCGGAAGCGCAGGAGACGAGGACGGACATGACGGCGAACGAAACGGCAAACGAAAGCGTTTTCATGGGGAACCTCCGAGAAAAAAGTAATAATGAAAAAACTGAGCTTGGAATAAACTGATCTGTTACCGGACGCGGCGGAGCGCGATGACGCCGTTGTGTCCGCCGAAGCCGAGGTTGGTGTTGATCGCGACGTCCACCTTGCGTTCGCGGGCGACGTTCGGCGTGTAGTCCAGGTCGCACTCGGGGTCGGGCGTCGTGTAGTTGATGGTCGGCGGGATGATGCCGGTCTCAATGGCCTTCGAAGCGATGATGGTCTCGAAACCGCCGGCCGCGCCGAGGCCGTGCCCCATGGAGCCCTTGGTGCTGCTGATCGCCATCTTGCGGGCGTGGTCGCCGAAGAGCGACTTGATCGCCTGGGTCTCGCAGAGGTCGTTGAGGTGCGTGCTGGTGCCGTGGGCGTTGATGTAGTCCACGTCTTCCGGGTTCAGTCCGGCGTTGTCCAGCGCCATTTGGAACGCGCGCATGCCGCCGACGCCGCCGTCGATGGGCGCGGTCATGTGGAACGCGTCTCCGGTGGCGCCGTAGCCGACGACCTCGGAGTGGATCCGGGCGCCGCGCTTCACGGCGTGTTCGTATTCTTCCAGGATCAGCACGCCGGCGCCCTCGGACATCACGAAACCGTCGCGGTCGCGGTCGAACGGACGGCTGGCGAGTTCGGGCGTGTCGTTGAAATGGGTGCTCATGGCCTTCATGGAGCAGAATCCGGCGTAGCCCAGGCGGGTGATGGAGGATTCCGCGCCGCCGGTGATCATCATGTCCGCGCGTCCGTCGGCGATCGCGTCGAAGCTCGCGCCGATGGCGTGCGTCGCGGTGGCGCATGCGGAGACGACCGAGAAGTTCGGGCCGCCCGCGCCGCAGCGGATGGAGATCATGCCGGATGCCATGTTCGTGATGATGGACGGGATCATAAAGGGCGAGATGGCGCGCGGACCTCTGCTCATAAGCACGGCGCACTGAGCCTCGATGGTGCGCAGGCCGCCGATGCCGCTGCCGACGACCACGCCGACGCGGGTCGGGTCGATGCCGCATCCTTCATCCCTGAGATCGACCGGAAGTCCGGCGTCGCGCCGGGCCTCGTCGAACGCGACCAGAGCGTACGTGACGAAGGTGTCGACTCTGCGGTAATCCTTTTCCGACACGATGCCCGACCAGTTGAGGTCCTTCACCTCGCCGCCGACCTGCGTCTTGAATCCCTCCGGATCGAACAGGGTCACGCGGCCGATGCCGCACCGCCCGTTCACCACGGAATCCCACATGGTATTCACATCGTTTCCCACACAGGAAACCGCACCGTATCCGGTTATTACAACTCGACGTCTGTTCATCATATAGTATTGTCTCCGGTCGCAAATAGAAAAAAAGGGGTCACTCAGGACGAATGACCCCGGGAAACGAAGGAAAGAGATTATTCCTTGGCAGCAGCCGTCTTGCTCTCGATGTACTTGATCGCATCGCCGACGGTCTTCAGGCCTTCAGCCTCTTCGTCCGGAATCTCGGAGGAGAATTCTTCTTCCAGAGCCATGATGAGCTCCACGATGTCGAGGGAGTCGGCATTCAGGTCTTCGACGAAACGGGCGTCATCGGTGACCTGGTCGGGGGCGACTGCGAGCTGCTTCACGATGAGCTCTTTGACTTTTTCTGCGATTTCGATGGACATTTTAAATCCTTTCGTATTTGTGAGAAGGGTTGGTTTTTCGTTTTCAACAACGTGTACAGACTATAATATACACCGTTTTTGCGTTTTTGCAAATCCCGTGCACGCTTTTTTGCGTTTTTATCGTCTTATTATCGTGTTTTTCCGGTACGGACGCGATTCCTTACATCAGGAAGCCGCCGCAGACGTTGATGACCTGGCCGGTCACGTAGTCGGAATCCGGGCCGCAGAGGAACGCCACGACGTTCGCCACATCCTGAGGTTTGCCGCCGCGCTTCAGCGCGATCAGGTTCAGGAACTGGGCCTTGGCTTCCTCGGGAAGTTTTTCGGTCATGTCGGTCATGATGTAGCCGGGAGCGACCGCGTTCACCATGATGTTGCGGCTGCCGAGTTCCTTCGCCACGGACTTCGTGATGCCGATGACGCCGGCCTTCGAGGCGGAGTAGTTGACCTGCCCGGCGTTGCCGGCGCGGCCGACCACGCTGGAGATGTTCACGATCTTGCCGTAGCGCGCCTTCATCATGGGACGGATGGCGGCTTTGGTGAAGTTGTAGGTGCCCTTCAGGTTGACGGCGATCACGGCATCCCAGTCGGCCTCGCTCATGCGCATGAGCAGGTTGTCCTTGGTGATGCCGGCGCAGTTCACGAGGATGTCGAGACGGCCGAATTTGTCCATCACGGTCTTCACGGCCGCTTCGGCGTCTTCGGACTTCGCCACGTTCGCCGCGATGGCGATGGCGTCGATGCCCTGCGCGACGAATTCCGCCACGGTCTTGTCCGCCGTTTCCTGCATGATGTCCACGACCGCGAGCTTCGCGCCTTCCTTCGCCAGGCGTTCGCAGATCGCGCGTCCGATGCCGCGGGCTCCGCCCGTCACCAGCGCCACTCTGTTTTCGAGTTGACTCATTGTGTTTCTCCTGATTCTTTTTCAGAATGTTGGGGTTGTTATATTCGATCGTTTGAAATTATTTGATGATAAATATCAGGCGTCCGCGAGGCCGGCCGCGCCGGACACGTTGTGCAGGGCGGCGCCGGGCAGGATCTTCTTCACGAGACCGGTCAGGACCGTGCCCGGTCCGAACTCGACGAAGCGTTCCGCGCCGAAGCGCTCCGCCATCACGCGCACGCAGGTGTCCCAGCGGACGCTTCCGGCGACCTGGGAAACGAGGTTTGCGCGGATTTTCGCGGGGTCGGATTCGGGCTCGCCCGTGAAATTCTGAAGCACGGGGAACTTCGGCGCGTTCATGGGCGTGGCATCCAGCACGGGAGCGAGCGCCGCGCCCGCGGAGGCCATCATGCGGCTGTGGAACGCGCCCGCCACGTTCAGAGGCAGCGCCCGCTTCACGCCGCGTTCCTTCAGGATGCCGCAGGCTTTCAGCACCAGGTCCTTCACGCCGCTGATGACGATCTGGCCGGGCGAATTGTAGTTCGCCACGTCGATGCCGCATTCCGTGCAGACCTCCGCGATGACCGCGGGATCGCCGCCGATGATCGCGGCCATGCCGCCCTCGGCTTCATGGCAGGCGGCGTCCATCAGCGCGGCGCGCTTCGCCACGAGCTTCAGGCCGTCCTCGAACGCGAACGTCCCGGCGGACGCGAACGCCGCGTATTCGCCGAGGCTGAGTCCGCCCGCGGCCACGGCTTCCTCGCCGGGATGCTTTTCCAGCCAGGCGGCCAGGCATGCCATGCTGGTCGTATAGATCGCGGGCTGGCAGTTCGCCGTCGCGGTAAGGTCGGATTCCGGCCCTTCAAAGCAGAGCTTGGAGAGGCTGCGTCCGAGCACGGCGTCGGCACGGTCGAAGACCGCCTTCGCGGCGGGAGACGCTTCGTACAGGTCCTTCCCCATGCCGACTGCCTGGGCGCCCTGCCCCGAGAATAAAAATGCTGTTTTCAATGTCGTTGTCCTTTCCTGAATAAAGGTCTTCCGCCGGATTCTTCTGCTCCGCCGAAAAAAAGCAAGCTTAATAAAATATCACGATTTTCCGAAAATGCAAGTTGCGCGGGTGATATACAGCTCCAGTGCCGTTGCGAAGCAAGGCACTACCGCAGTGGAGGCGCCGCCTCCAGCATTTCCTCCGTGACCGGGCCCGGACGCAGGATGCTCCATGCGCCGGAACGTTCGACTTTGATCACGGTCGACGCGACGGAATCCGGCGGGATCGACCCGCCGTCCAGCACGCCGTCGGGCGGCAGCGCCAGCGACGCCAGCGCTTCGTCCACGGTATGCGCGGGCGGCTGCCCCGAAAGGTTCGCGCTGGTCGAGGCGAGCGGACGGCCATACGCTTCCAGCAGACGCAGCAGGCCGGGGTGGTCCGGGATGCGGAATCCGGTGAACACCTCGCCGTCCGGCACGATCAGCGTGACGGGTCCGGGACAGAATGCCGCGGCGAAACGCTTCGCTGTCTCCGGCATGGCGGGGAAAGCGGCTTCGGCGGCCTGGCGCGAGGCGAAAAAGAGCGTAAGGAGCTTGGACGCGGGACGCCGTTTCATTTCGTAGATCTTTGCGCGGGCCGCCTCGTGCGCGGCGTCGCAGACCAGCCCGTAAACGGTTTCAGTCGGCACGAGCAGAACGCCGTCCTCACGCCGCAGGATTTCGCAAAAAAAAGAGGCGGCGGAATCTCCGCCGCAGGACGTTCTCTCCATGGGGATCACTCGGAATAGATGTAGATCACTTCGCCGTCGCGGCACAGATGGTACTTTTCGCGCCCGACTTTCTCAATGGCGGCGGCGCTGTGCTGGAGGTCATGGACTTCCTGCTGAAGCGTGCGGTATTCCCCCTTCACGCGGTCCAGGTCGGCACGGAGGCTGAAAACTTCCTGCTTGGTGCGCACGAACTTCCGGTGCGCGGGCACGACGAGGATGACTGATACGATCAGCACCAGCAGAAGCAGAAGATAGATAAAACTTTGCAGGACTTTTCCCATACGTTTTCACCTCGTAATACACTAATATAGCACCAACTTCATGAATTTCAACAAAAATTACGAAAAAAATCCGCCCCCGAAGAGGCGGATCAAAAATCTGGAATCCGGGACGGCACGAAGATCGACCGTCCCTTTTCGCACAGTTTACGAAAGCTTGGCGACGCTTTCGTCGATCTTCTTCTTGATCGTCTCGAACGCGGCCTGGTTCTGAAGCTGTTCGAGCGTGTTCAGGGCGTTTCTGAACTTGGTGCGCTCGACCACTTCGTCGCCGATGGTCACGCAGATCGTGCCGTCCTGTTCGGGGCGGGACGAGAACGCGGCGTCCATGTCGACCTTGTCCGTATAGTTCTTGCTGCGGACGTATTCGGAGATCATGCCGATCAGGAGCTGGCCGGGGCAGTTGTCCTGCTTGGCGCAGATCGTGACGGTGATCATGAAGCGTTCGGGAGCGGTGCCGCGCATGATCGGGATCTTCGCGTCGAAGAGCTGGCTGCGGTTCTGGTAAACCGTGTGCAGCAGCTGGTGCGCTTCGTGGGAGCCGGGCTTGCCGCCGATGTGATCCTTGTAGCACTGGTCGACCAGGAAGTTGTCCTGGCACTTCTGGACCTGCTGCGACTTGTCGGCCGCGTAGAGACCCTGCTGGCGCTGGATGCGGATCGCGTTCGTAACGCCGATGGGCTGGCCGCCGCCGGAGATGCAGCCGCCGGGGCACGCCATGACTTCGACGAAGTCGTAGTGGGCCTTGCCGGAACGGACGTCGTTGATGAGGCGCTTGGCGTTGGCGAGGCCGTGGACGACCGCCACGCGGATCTCCTTGCCGGCCGCGGTCACGGTGGCTTCCTTCAGGGTGTTCATGCCGCGGACGGCCTTGAAGTCGACGGTGGCGAGCGGCTTGCCGTCGAGCTTTTCGACCGCATAGCGGAGCGCGGCTTCCATGACGCCGCCGGACGCGCCGAAGATGACGCCGCCGCCGGTCGCGAATCCCATGGGCATGTCGAACGCTTCGGGCTGGAGCTCGTTGAGCTTGATGCCGAGCGAATTGATCATGCGCTGGACTTCGCTGGTGGTCACGACGATGTCGACTTCCTGCTTGCCGTCGACGTTGAACTTCGGCAACTGCGCCTCGAACTTCTTCGCCGTGCAGGGCATGATGGAGACGACCACGAGGTCTTCGCGCTTGCAGCCGAGCTGTTCGGGCAGGACCTTCTTGGCGATGGAGCCGAACATGGCCTGCGGGGAACGGCAGCTGGAGATGTGCGGGATCATTTCGGGGAAGTAGATCTCAGCGAACTTGACCCAGGCGGGGCAGCAGCTGGTGAACATCGGGAGCGTGCCGCCGTTGGCGATGCGGTCGATGAGCTCGGTGGCTTCCTCGAAGATCGTCATGTCGGCGGAGAAGCTGGTGTCATAGACGTGCTTGAAGCCCATGAGCTTCAGGGCGGCGACGAGCTTGCCCGCCACGTTCTCGCCCGGCTTTGCGCCGAAGTATTCGCCCAGCGCCACGCGGACTGCCGGAGCGACCTGGACCACGACGGTCTTGGTGGGATCGTACAGGGCATCCCACACGCGGTTGCGGTCCTGCTTCGGCACGATCGCGCCGGTGGGGCAGACGGCGGCGCACTGGCCGCAGTTCACGCATTCGACCGCGCCGAGGGACGCGCCAAAGGCCGGGGCCACGCGGGCGTTGGAGCCGCGGTTGGAGAAGTCGATCGCGCCGATGCCCTGGATTTCGGAGCAGACGCGCACGCAGTCGCCGCAGAGCACGCACTTGTTCGGGTCGCGGACAAGCGACGGGCTGGAGAAGTCGATCGGGTCGTCCTTCTTCACGGATTTGTAGCGGATGTCCTGGACGCCGAGCTGGTAGGCGATACGCTGGAGCGTGCAGTTCTCGTTGCGGGCGCAGGTCGGGCATTCGCGGCTGTGGTTCGCGAGCAGGAGTTCCACGCTGATCTTGCGCATGTCGCGGATCTCCTTGGTGTCCGTGTGGACGACCATGCCGGGCGCGGGGGCGGTGGAGCAGGACGCCATGATGCCCTTGCCCTCGACGAGGACGAGGCAGAGGCGGCATGCGCCGTAGATGCTCAGTTCGGAGTGGTAGCAGAAGGTCGGGATCTCGATGCCGGCCTTGCGGATGACTTCGAGGAGGTTGCGTTCGTTGGTGAACGTGACTTCGCGTCCGTTCACGGTAAGCGTTTTGACGTTATCGGCCATGATGAATGATCCTTATGGTTGTCAGATTCCCTTGACGGCGCCGAACTTGCACGCGGCCTTGCACGCGCCGCACTTGATGCACTTTTCGGGGTCGATGCTGTGCGCGTTCTTCACCGTGCCGGTGATCGCGCCGACGGGGCACTTGCGGGCGCAGGCGGTGCAGCCTTTGCACTTCGCCGGGTCGATCTCGGGACGCGCGAGCGCCTTGCATTCACCGGTCGGGCAGATCTTGCGGAACACGTGATCCTCGTACTCCTTGCGGAAATAGCGGAGCGTGGAGAGGACCGGGTTCGGGGCGGTCTTGCCGAGGCCGCAGAGGGAGCCGAGCTGAACGGCCTTCGCGGTCTTCTCGAGGAGGTCGAGCGTTTCGGCGGTGGCGCGGCCCTCGATGATGTCGTCGAGCAGCGCGAGCATCTGCTTCGTGCCTTCGCGGCAGGGCACGCACTTGCCGCAGGATTCGTTCTGCGTGAACTGCATGAAGAACCGCGCGATGCGGACCATGCAGGTCTGCTTGTTCATGACCACGAGTCCGCCGGAGCCGACCATGGCGCCCGCGCTCTTCAGGGAGTCGAAGTCGAGCGGGAGGTCGAGGAGGTCGGGAACCAGGCAGCCGCCAGAGGGGCCGCCGATCTGCACGGACTTGAAGTCTTCGCCGGTCACCTTGCCGGTGTTGTCCGTCACGCCGCCGCCAATGTTGTACACGATCTCGCGGAGGGTGGTGCCGAACGGGACTTCGATGAGGCCGGTGTTCGCGACGTGGCCGGTCAGGGCGAACGTCTTGGTGCCGGGGGAGTTCTGCGGGCCGACAGCGCGGTACTTCTCCGCGCCGTTGCGGATGATGTACGCCACGGAGGCGAGCGTTTCCACGTTATTGATCACGGTCGGCTTGCCGTAGAGGCCCTTCTGAGCCGGGAACGGCGGCTTCGGCATCGGCATGCCGCGCTTGCCTTCCACGGACGCGATCAGGGCGGTCTCTTCGCCGCAGACGAACGCGCCGGCGCCTTCCATCACGCGGATGGTGAAGCTGAAGTCGGTGCCGAAGAGGTTCTTGCCGAGCAGGCCGTATTCGGTCGCGTCGGCGATCGCCTTGCGGATGCGTTCCACGGCCAGCGGGTATTCGGCACGCACGTACACAACGCCTTCGTCTGCGCCGATGGCGCGGCCGGCGATCATCATGCCTTCGAGCACGGCGTGCGGGTTGCCTTCCATGACGGAGCGGTCCATGAACGCGCCGGGGTCGCCTTCGTCGCCGTTGCAGATGACGTATTTCTTGTCGTTCTGGCTGGCGAGCGTGAATTTCCATTTCAGTCCGGTCGGGAAACCGCCGCCGCCGCGGCCGCGGAGTCCGGCATCGATCATGGTCTGGCAGACCTGTTCCGGGGTCATTTCGGTGATGGCCTTGCGGGCGCCGATGTAGCCGTCGCGGGCGATGTATTCCTCGACGTCGTCGGGCTCGATCATGTAGTTTGCCAGCACGACGCGGGTCTGGCGGGCGTAGAACGCGATCTCGTCCTCGTGGCGGCAGGCTTTGCCGCTGACGGGGTCGACGTAGACCAGGCGGTCGATGATCTCGCCGCCGAGGAGCGTCACGTGGACGATCTCGGCCGCGTCTTCGGGCTTCACGTGGCAGTAGAAGATCCCCTCGGGTTCGATGCGGAGGATCGGGCCCATCTGGCAGAATCCCTGGCAGCCGGACTTGGAGAAATAGGTGGCGCCTTCGTTTTTGGAGCAGTCGTGGTGGTCGAGGACGACTTCGACGCGCTCTCCGGCCTTTTCGAGCTCGGCGCAGATGGCGTCGCGGACCTTCATGGACCCGTTGGCGATGCAGCCGGTGCCGCCGCAGATGATGATGCGGCGCTTGGTCGGGGCGACGGCTTTCTTGTAATTCGCGGCGATCTGTTCCAGATCCGGCGTTTTGATTTCGGTGCTCATCGTATGTGATTCCCTTCGTTACTTGGTTTCGGATTCCGCGGCGGCCTTTTCGGCGGCGGTGATCTCGTCGATGATCTTCTCGACCTGTTCCGGGGTGGCCTGGCCGTGGACTTCGCCGTCCACGACGATCACGGGGGCAAGACCGCAGGCGCCGAGGCAGTTCACGATCTCGACGGTGAAGAGCAGGTCGTCGGTCGTGCGCTTCTCATCGCTGAGGCCGAGCTTCTTGTAGATGGCCTCGAGCAGTCCCATGGACTTCTTCACGTGGCAGGCGGTGCCGTCGCAGAGGCGGAAGATGTGTTTTCCCTTCGGGTTCAGGGAGAAGTGGGCGTAGAACGTCGCCACGCCGTACACATGCGCCACGGGCACGTCGAGCGACGTTGCCACATAGCTGATGACGTCCTTCGAGAGGTACTTGTAAACTTCCTGCACCTCCTGAAGGATCGGGATGAGCCGGGAGGGGTCGTTCCCGTTCTTTTCGAGGATCTCGTTGACCGCCGCGAGGTGGTGGACCATCGCGCGCGTCTTTTCCAGGGTTTCCTGCATAGGTTTCTCCATGGGGTTGATGTGAGGGTTAGGGTATTTCAAACTGGGTTGTTACACGTATTTGATGATGACTTTCTTCAGGTACTGGTTCTCCAGCGTCCGCGCCAGCCGCTGCACGATGTTGCGGCGCAGCTCCAGGTCGTGCGGCAGGTTCGGGTCCTGATGCGCCTCGTTGATGCGCGTGCCGACCAGGAACGTGATCACGTCGTTGCGGAGCATGAGCCCGGTGAGGAGCCCGGCGGGGTCGTTGTGGCGCACGCCGTCGACCGATTCGAGGTACGTGGCGGCCTTCGACAGCGTGAAGATGCCTTCGGTCACGAGGTTCACGCCGTCCATGGTCGACATCGGCGGCATGTCCGGCGAAATGCTCGACAGGTCCATCTTCAGTTCGCGGCCGAGCTCGCGCGACACGATCTCCGCGCTGGTGCCGCCGCAGATCGCCTTGTCGCCCACGAAGTTCTTCAGGAAGGACGCGCATTCGGCGTCGCGGGCGGAATCGTAGGGCGGGCCTGTGAAGAGCAGCATCTCGCGCGGATTGCGGAAATACAGCGCGGCGCAGGTCATGTCGTCCTTGTTGATGTGGTGCGGCTCCTTGCTGATTGCCTCGCCGACCACGTGCTCCGCGACCTCGTAGGACGAGACGTCCGGGCAGTTGGTCAGGTAGTCCACCAGGTAGTCGGAGACGCCGCTTTCGCGCCAGCCGAGCGGCAGGTCGTCCGAGCCGATCGCGGCCTGCGTGATGCCGTCGGAGAAGAACACGATGCGGTCCCACATATCGACCTTGAAATGGTACACTTTCATGCTGCGGTTGTCGTATTTCGAGGGGTTCAGCTCCTCGTAGGGCACGGGCACGACCTTGTCGTTGCGAAGCAGCACGAACGCCGGATTGCCCATTTCGATGATGCGGACATTGCCGTCGGGCCAGGCGTTCAGGATGGTAAATGTGGCGTAGCTGATCTTGCGGACCTGGCAGATCGGCAGGGCGTCCATCATGATCTCGGCGGCGTGCAGGATGCCGCGCGGGCCGGTGAGCTCGTTGGCGAACTTCAGCGCCATGGTCGCGGTCATGGAGGCCAGGATGTTCGCCTTCACGCCGCTGCCGAGGCCGTCGGACAGCACGGCCACCACGCGCGAATCCTCCATGTTCTTGATGAACTTGAAGGCGTCGCCGCAGATGTCCTCGCCGTGCTTGCGGCACTGGCTGAATCCGAGGTCTACGAAAAAGGGCTCGCTCATGGTCGCGTCACCTGATGATCATTTGTATTTCTTCTTGAACTCGTCGTCCGCGGGCGTATCCGCGTAGTTTTCCGCGATGGACCGCAGCAGGATCTCCGTGTCCGCCATGTGCTCGCCCAGCTTGCACGCGATGTCCTGCACGGTCGCCAGGTTCTTGCGGATCACCTCGCGCGCCTGCGCCGCGATCTCCTCGCGGCGGAACTCCGAACGCGTCACGTCGAACATCATCGCGCCGACGACCTGCCCCGGATCGATATTGAAAATATGCAGGCTCAGGAGGCGTCCGTTCACGTGCATGGTGTCGCGGGAGAGCTCCTCCTTCGTGGTCAGCACCTCGCGGAAAAGGTCGGTGAAATTGATGAACGTGTCGAGCGCGGCTCCCGCCATGCCGGGCAGCACGCTCCAGACGTCCAGCGCGGATTCGCCGCAGAGTTCGGCGAACCTGTGGTTGGATTCGATGAGGGTCAGGTTCTGGTCCACGATCACGACCGCGGCGGGGATGCACCGCAGGATGGCGTTGGACTTCTTCTGCGCCAGTTTCCGCATGTACGACACGCACATGTTCGGTTCGGCCTTGCCCGCGATCAGCGCTTTCGCGAAGTTGAGGCAGGTGTTGTAGCCGCAGCCGCCGCAGTTCAGTTCGTCTTCCTTGTTCTTCTTGCCCACGCGGAGCAGCGCCTGACGGATTTCATGCAGGGAAACGTCGTTCTGCGGCGCGGGCGCTTCGGCGTAGTCGAGGTCGAGCGTCACGTCCGGCTTGCGGTCCGCGACCGTCTCCGGCACGTCCGCCATGCGCAGGATGCGGAGGCGTTCCATGAGGCCGGGCGCGCCGTGCTCCGTGCCGGGGCCGTGGACACAGCCGCCGGGGCACGCGAGCGTTTCCAGGAAGACCGGCTCGCGGACGTCGCGCGGATGAAGCCCTTCGAGCGTGAGGCGGAGGCTGTCGAGCCCGGTCACCGCCACGTATTTCACATGGCCGCAATCGGGATGCAGTTTGATGGTATCGTTCATGCCGCCTTCGATCGGGTACAGCGTGCCCTCGCGGGCGACCTGCGGCACAAAAACGTCCGCGTCGGTCGTTTCCACGCGCCACGGGTCGATCTGCATGCTCTTGAACCACTGGCGGAGCCGCGAGAACAGCATCGCCAGCGAGATCAGGTCGCCGTGCCGGTCGGATTCATTTTTCTTCGCGATGCACGGCCCGATGAACACGACTTTCGCGTTTTCGCCGAACGCCTTTTTCAGAATCTTCGCATGCGTCAGCGCGGGCGAAAGCACTTTCGTGATGCACGGGGCGAACTCCGGCATGTACTTGCAGATGAAATCGTCGACCACGGGGCACGCGGACGAGATCTTCAGGCCGCTCTTGAAATCTTTCAGTTCGAGCGCGAGTGCGTCCGAAACGGCCTGCGCGCCGACCGCCGTCTCGCCGACTCCGGCGAATCCGAGCTTCTTCAGCGCGGCGATCATGTTCTTCGCGGGAAGCCCCTTGAACTCGCTCACCCAGGACGGCGCCAGCGAAACGTACACCGGATCGGGGCCGAGGATGAGCTGGCGGGCGCGCGTCATGTCGTCGCGGATCTTCTTCGCATGGACGGGGCAGACCTCCACGCAGCCGCCGCAAGCGATGCAGAGTTCGGGCATGACGGAGGCGTGGCCTTCTTCGACCTTGATCGCCTTCACGGGGCAGCGCCGGACGCATTTGAAGCAGTCCTGGCACTCGGCGTCGGCGGTGAAAACCGGATATCCCTGGTTCATGGCTCTGTCCTCAGATTCGGTGGTTTACTTCGCGAGAAACTCGCGGTTCAGGATGTCGATCAGGGCTTCCCTGCTCACGTGGCTGTAGGTCGTTTCGTCGATGATGATGTTCGGGCCCTCGGAGCAGATCCCGGCGCAGCAGCGTCCGGAAAGGAGCACGTCCGCCTGCAGGTTGTTCGACTTCAGGAAATCCTCGATCACGCGCAGATTTTCCTCGTTTCCGCGGGCAAAGCAGCTGCTTCCCATACAAATGACGATCTTGCGTTTCATGAAAACGGCTCCGGTTTATGCAGTGGTATAAGATTGGAGGTTGGAATCGTCTCGAAAACGGGCGTCGTCGAGCGGTGGCGCATCGTGTTCGATATTTTTTTATCGAATATATAATTTACTACTTTTTTCCGATTTTTCAAGTCAGTTTCCGCAAAAATCCTTAAAAAACTAACGATTTTTCCGCACTTCCCGAACCGCCGCGTTCAAACCCTTTCGCGGACCGAATCGATCAGACATTTTTCCGGTGCGAAACGCCGTCCATCCGCGAAAAAAAGCGGACGATGCCCCCCCGCCCTGCCGTCCGAAAGCAACCGGTCAGGAGTTGAACGGCAGGTCGGGCTGGTCCGCGTCTTTGTTCGAGGCGGATCTGGAACGCGACGGCGTGGGCGGTTCCAAGTGGACCACCACGTCGACGATGTTCAGATCGGAGTCAACGAGCAGGTCGCGGACCTTGTGGGAGAGGTCGTGCCCTTCGCGGACGGTCATATTCGGGTCGACGATGATGTGGATGTCGGCCCAGATCGCGCTTCCGGCGTTGCGGGTGCGGAGCGCGTGGGCTCCCATCACGCCAGGCAGCGAGGCAGCCAGACGGTATATTTTCGCCTGGTCCTCCTTGGAAACGCCCGCCTCGGAAAGCTCCAGCAACGTGGGCTGGATGATCTTCCATGCGGAATGCAGGATGAACCCCGAAACGGCAATGGCGCCGACCGGGTCGACGAAATGCAGTTTCGGGAAGAAATACGCAAGGGCAATGGCAATGGCGGCGGGGATCGAGCTGATGGCGTCGCTCCGGTGATGCCACGCGTTCGCCTCCATCGCGGTGGAGCCAACCTCGCGCGCCTTCGCCCGGGTCCAGCGGAACACGATCTCCTTCGAAACGACCGAGAACACCGCGATCACGAACGCGAATCCGGCGGGGCCGTGTTCCGTGCCGTGGCGAAGCGTGCCGACGGCGTCCCAGGCAAGCCCGACTGCCACCGCCCCGAGCGCAAGGCCGATGAACGCGGAAATCAGCGTCTCGATGCGGCCGTGTCCGTACGGATGCGAACGGTCCGGCGGCGCGGACCAGAATTTCACGCCGAAGATCACGGCAAGGTCGGTCACGAGGTCGGACAGGCTGTGCACGGCGTCGGCGAGCAGCGCCTGGCTGTAGAAGAAGATGCCTCCGGCCGCCTTCGCGAGGACCAGTACGATGTTCAGGATCATTCCGACGACCGTGACGAACTGCACGGTGCGGACGGTATGCAGGTTGTTTTTCATGAGGTTCGAAGCGGGTTCAAGTTCAAAAAAAACGCGCGGCCGGAAGACCGCGGGGAACTCCGGACGGCGTTTTCGTGCCGTATGCAGGGGAATTATCCGAAAAGAACTATAACACGGAATCGGAAAAAAGCAAGACCGGACCGAAAAAAATGTCTTTTTCTGCCTGAAAAGGCTTGTATTCCTGTATTTTTGTAGTAAGTTAAGGATACGGAAACGGAAAACGGCTCCGCCGCACCGCTGAAACAACCATTCGACCAGCACAACGAGGTTACGATCATGACAGTCCGTTCATCCGGCATGATGCAAACGCTCCGGGATCGATTTTCCGGTCTGTATGCCGCCCTGTGCCTTTTCTTTCTGCTTGCGCTCTGCTTCGCCGCGACGATTCCCGCCTATGCGCAGACGGCCGGCGGCTTCCACATCCTGATCATCTTCTCCGAACAGACGCCGAGCGAGATCCGCACCGACCTGTCCGGCTCCTATTTCGACGCCCTCGCCGCCCGCGGCATCATGTTCGAAAGCGAGATCATCGAGCTCGATTCGCTCCATGACACGAACAGGAGCAGCTGGGCCGAGAAGATGAGCGTGAAGAAAAAATCGCTCGCGGCGGGGAAATTCGACCTCGTCGTCGCGTTCGGCGAGCCCGCGGCATACGCGCTCTCGGACGTCCTCTCCGAGGTCCCGGAAGAGACCTCCATCATCCTCTCCTGCATGAAGACGTTCCCCGAGGAATGGCGCCAGAAGCACCCGAATACGACCGCCGTGATCCGGAAGGCGGACCCGCGCACCAACATCGACTTCGGCCTGGCGCTCTACCCCGAACGCCGCCACGTCATCCTGCTCGCCTCGCGATATGCCTGGACCGACCAGCAGGACCTCACGCTCCGCAACGAATACACGGGCAAATGCGATTTCAGCACGGTATACATCCGGGGCGACTCCGTCTCGGAACGCAACGCAGCGTTCGACAAGATCGCCTCCGCCCCGAAGGATTCCTTCATCGTCTCCTGCGACTGGGACATCTACCTGCCCAGCATCGGCAGCCGTTCGACCATGTGGTACCAGCTCATGCAGGTGCGCAACGACCTGCCGATCATCGTCCGGCGCCCCGTGCTGCTGGATTATGCGGTCGGCGGCTACATGGCCCCGATCTCGTCCGTCGGCGAGGCCACGGCGACCATCACGGAGTACATTTCGAACGGCAACTGGAACGCTGCCAAGATCGAACCCGTGACCATTCAGGAAAACTGCGTGATCAACTACAAACGGATCGACGCCTGGGAACACGAAGAGACGGCAATCCCGGCAAACGCGGAGTGGGCCAACCAGCCGGAATCCTGGGCGCATGAACACCAGCAGCTCCTCACCACGGTCGCGATCCTCTTCACCGTACTCTGCGCGTTCCTCCTCGGCGGCCTGATCTACTTCTTCAAATATCGCCGCGTCACGAACCGCTATCTCGCCATTCACGGGCACATGCCGCTCCTGGTCGCCGTCTACTCGACCTCCGGCGAGGTCCTCTACTCCCACGTGCCCTTCAATGACCCGGACGCCTCGCAGAACCTGGACGACCTCCGGACCGCGCTCACGAACACGATCCGCGTCGAAATGGCGGAGACGGCGATCTCCGGCAAGACCATGACAATCAACCGCAAGCACGCGGACAAGAACTACACCGTGACGCTGACCAAGCTCGACCGCCGGATCTTCAAGCACGAAGCCGTGCTCGTCGTGGCGCAGGACACCACCGAAATGGCAGAACTCCGCGAAAAAGCGTACAACCTCGCCACCAGGCTTCAGCTCACGCTCCGCGCCATCGGCGACGGCGTCATCGTCACCGACCGCCTCGGTTTCGTCACCATGCTCAACCGTTCCGCGGAGCGCATGACCGGGTTCACCCAGGCCGAAGCCGAGGGCAAGACCGTGCAGGAGGTGTTCAACCTCAGCACGCCGGACGGCTCCGGCACGCTCTCCTCCCCCATCGAGACCGCCATCCGCGAAAACCGCATCGTCACGGACAGCGACCACCTCGTCATCGTCTCGAAGGACGGCGTCAAACGCCGCATTTCCACCTCTACGTCCCCGATCCGCGGGGCGAAGAACGCACTCCTCGGCGCGATCGTCGTCTTCCGCGACGTCACGGAAGAGTACGAACGCCGCGAGGAACTCGACCGCAAGACGCACGCGCTCCAGAGCGCCACGGCACTCGCCAGCCTCGGTTACTTCTATTACACGCCCGACACCGACAAGTTCGAGACCCCCTCGCCCGCCGATGCCGTCTGGCCGTTCGAAAACGCCAGGCGCGTCCAGGCCGAGGAGTGGATCTTCAAGGACGACCTGCCCGGCTACGTAGCCGCCCGCCGCGCCCTCTTCCACGGCGATTCCGGCAAGCTCGAATGCGCCGTCCGCAGCGACTTCTTCGGCGAACCGCGTTATTTCCGCATCGTCGCGGTCAAGGACAAGTCCGCACGCAGGAAACACGACCGCTTCTTCTTCATGCTTCAGGACATCACCCAGGTCCGCAACCTGGAGACCGAGGCCGCGAACGCGATGATGATCCTCAGGACGCTCTTCGATCTTCTGCCCTGCACCGCCACGGTCCGCGACTACAGCGCAGGCGTCGACGGCAGACTGCTCATGGCGAACCAGAATTACTGCAACCAGATGCACATCACCGAGGAGAAGGCGGTCGGCTCGTCCTACGAGGAGCTCTTCACGCCCGAACAGACGAAACGGTTCAAGGACATGGACCTGGAGGCGCTTCAGCATGAGGGCGAGGTCGTCACGCACGTGCTGAAAGTCCCCGCCCGGCACGGCGAAGCCATGATGCAGATTTCCCACGTGGCGTTCACCTCCGCGGACGGCCGCACGCTCGTCTTCGGCAGCGGCACCGACGTCACCGAGCTGAACACCGCCATCAAGTCCGCCGAATCCGCCGCCCGCGCCAAGAGCCTCTTCCTCGCCACCATGAGCCACGAGATCCGCACCCCGCTCAACGCCATTCTCGGGTTCAGCCAGCTGCTCCAGGACGAGGACCTGCCGCGCGCGGAGGAGTCCGAATATCTCCGCAGCATCCACTACGCCGGAAACGCCCTCCTCTCGCTCATCAACGACATCCTCGACCTCTCCAAGCTCGACGCCGACCAGATGATCATCCAGCCCGAGCCGACCGACCTCCGCGAACTCCTGTTCGAGCTCGAGGCCGTCTTCATCGCCAAGGCGAAATCGCAGGGGATCGAGCTGAACACGACCATCCCGGACGACCTCCCGATCCTCAATCTCGACGAACGCCGCCTCCGCCAGGTCCTCCTCAACATCATCGGAAACGCCGTCAAGTTCACGAAACAGGGCTCCGTCTCCGTCTCCCTCGCCTACTTCCATCTGGACAAAAACCGCGCCGCGCTCACCATCCGCGTCGCCGACACCGGCTGCGGCATCTCGAAAGAATCCCTCACGAAGATCTTCGAGCCGTTCGTGCAGGACAAGTCCTCCTACCGGGGCATCCGCACGGAAAACGGCACGGGCCTCGGCCTCTCCATCGCGAAACGCCTCATCGACTGCATGAAGGGCTCACTCACGGTCGAAAGCGTCGTCGACAAGGGCAGCGTCTTCACCATCCTGCTCCCCGACATCGAGATCTGCAAGGATGCCGACCTTGTCCAAACCGGGACTTCGGCCGGAGGCGGCCTGGACCTCTCGAAGAAGATCCTCGTCGTCGACGATGTGGCGCTGAACGTGAAAGTCCTCTGCGCCATGCTCCGCAAGATGGGGTTCGACCCCGTTTCCGCACTCTCCGGCGCAAAGGCGCTTGAGCTCATGAAGACCGTGAAGCCGGACATCGCCCTGCTCGACCTCTGGATGCCGGAAATGAACGGCATGGAGCTCGCCAAGGCGATCCGCTCGAACCCGGACTGGAAGGGCATCCGCATCTACGCGGTCACCGCCGACACCGAAAACGCCTCGAACTTCGACGTCGGCCTCTTCGACGCAGTCGTCATGAAACCAGTCACACAGGAGTCTCTGCTGAAGGTCCTCGGCTGACACACCGCAGGCGGTGCTGTTACAGTGTCCTGCTCCGCTCGGACACATGGAGGCTGCCGATTCAGTGCCGATTCAGTGTTCTGTTTTCAGTCCGCCGCGCCTTTTTCCATTTGACTTTTTTCTTTTTCGTGATATAGTATGGGAAATGCACGTACAAACTTCTCCCGGAAAGGAGTGACGATATGAAATACTTTTTCGCTCTTTGCTGTTTCCTGGCCGCAGCCATGCTGTTCCCCGGGCTCTCCGCCGCGGAATGGCTCACCGATTTCGAAAAAGCGAAAGCCGAGTCGCTGAAGACGAAACGCCCGATCTTCATCCTCTTCACGAATTCGGACGCCGCCCCGTGCCTCAGCCTCGACCGAACCATTTTCAGCCAGAAGAAATTCCAGGACTACGCCGACAGGAAACTCGTGCTCATGAAGGCCGATTTCCCCGCCGCGATCCATTTGCAGCCCAAAGCCCTCAAGCAGCAGAACCAGACGCTCAAGACAAAATACGGCATCGCCGTCTATCCCACCGTGCTTCTGCTGGATTCGAACGGGGACATCTACGTCGATTTCGTGAAAGCCGACGGCAGCCAGGAGAAACACCGCAGGAAGATGAACGAGATACTGGGATTCGATCCGCCGAAACGCTATTCGGAATACCTTGAGGGCTTCGTGAAGAAGTACACCCCGCCGGAACCGAAGGAAGAAGCGAAGCCTGCGGCGAAGACCGAGGCGAAAGCCCCCGCGAAGAAACCTGCGAAAAAGCCCGCGAAAAAGCCGGATGACAAAACGCAGAGCGCTTCGGAGGAGACCACCATCCCCGATGAAAACGGCGGCATCCCGCTCGTTCCCATCGACCCCGAGGGTAATTTCCAGGAATGGCTGAAGGCCAACACCGCGGAAGAAGCCGCCGAATCGGCAAAGGAGATCGAAGAGGCGAAAGAAACCGTCGAAGAGGAAAAGGAAGCCATTGAGGCGAAGGAAGATGACGCCTCTCAATCCGCCGAGGCGAAGTAAGTTCTCTCCCGTTCCACTTGAAACGCATGATCCCGCGCTGTTTCGTACGGCGCGGGATTTTTTTTCAGGCAGTCAGCGGTCGCTTTTGCGCGGCACGCGATGCTGGCTGGGGATGACCGGGAATTCGCTTTTCTTTTCCTGCGGAGGGACGACGACCGTGCGGGCGGATTCGGTGCGGCGTCTGAGCGGCGCGGGGTCAATTCCGATCCAGCGTTCAGGGCGTCCAATGACAATATGGTGGGGTTCCCGGCGCGGCGGGATCCATCTCGGCGGCACGGGCGGACGCGGACCGATCCCGCCCCAGATCCAGTCGTTTGCATAGAAGAACCAGCCTTCGAAGTACGGGACGTATTCGCCATAGAAAAAACTGTAGCTGTACTCGGGGATCGTCGTCGCGCCCGTCACGACGACCGTGCCCGGCGTGGTCGTGACGACCGTGGCAGGCGCGGTAACGACCGTGGCAGGCGTGGTGACCACCGGCGTCGTGGTGACGACTGTGGCAGGCGTGGTGACGACCGTAGCAGGCGTGGTAACAACCGTGGCAGACGTGGTCGTGACGACCGGCGTCGCAGTGACGACACGCGTGGTGACCGCACGTTCGCGCGGCGCAACAAAGACCGGAGCCGGACGCGGCTCGATGACCGTGCGCACAAGGTTCACGATGTCGGCCGCAAGCTGAACGCCGTTGTTCGGCCGGGGAGGAGGAGCTCCATGCGGCCCCTGGGCGAAAGCCGCCGCCGGAACGAGGATCGCCGCCGCGGTAATCGCGGCGCCGATGGCAAGCGTCCTGTTGAGAGTCTTCATGGCAGTGTTTCCTATTAAAAAATGATTTTTGAGTTCAGGAGAGCTCTTCGCTGCCGTTTTTGTCAAGATGATGAACATCCGTCAGGACGCCGTCGAACGCCTCAAGCAAACCGGAAATGAACGGATCCTTTTCGGTTTCCCGCCGGAGCACCGCGGCATCTTCCATCTGTTTGCGTTGAGCGGGCGGGACCAGTCCGGCGCGGCGTTCCACGCTCACGAACGCACCCGGATGCTCCGCGATGGCGGCGAGGCGCATATCGAGCAGCGGCTTGTCGCGCATCACCAGCAGAGATTCCCCGACGGAATAAAGCGTATCGAAGGCGACGCGGAGGCATTGTCCGTTGAACGAAATCACCCTGGCGGCCATCATGGCCTGGGCAAGCGCTTTCTTGCAAAGGGTCTCGCGAACGTCGAAGATCAGCTTTTCCCAGAGGACCGGACCGGGGATCTCGTCGGCGTCGTCCGGGACGGACGCGGCTTCGGCACGGCGGCGCGTGCGGGAAGGCGCCGCGCGGCGTGCTTTTTCCTCCTCGGGGGGACGTTCGACGACGGGTTCGGCAACGGGTTCGGAAATGACCTCGACTTGAGGTTCCGGCGCGGGTTCGGAAACACCCTTGGAGGGACGCTTTATGACAGGTTCCGCGACAGCTTCGGAAACGGCCTCGATTTGAGGTTCCGCGACAGCTTCGGAAACGGCCTCGATTTGAGGTTCCGGCACGGGTTCCTGTACAGGCTCCGGTTTCGCCTCGGACGGTTCTTCCGCAACAGGTTCCGTCTGAGATTCCGCAGCAGGTTCCGGCACGGATTCCGTTTTCACCTCGGATTGAGCTTCAACCACGGGTTCCGCGACAGGTTCCGGCTTCGCCTCGGACCGAGGCGCGCTTACCGCCGGGGAAACGGCAGGCTCAGGAGTTTTTTTTTCCAAATCGGAAAACGGCTGGACCGCGGTTTGAGGCGCGGGGGCGGGCTTCCCGATCTCGCTCACGGGCACCGCCGGGATGGACGGCACGGCGAACGTGCTGCCGGGCGTGGTGAACGCCTGACCAGCGGGAAGTTCGTACAGGGGCACGACGGATTCGAGCGGGGCGAGTTCGCCATTGGACCGGATCTGGTTGAGGCGGGCGATCAGGTCGCCGATCTGCGGCGCATGCGCGATCCGCATGGCTTTCAGGAGGATGGATTCGAGGAAGACCTGCTTGTTGATGGCGTCGCGCAGGAGATACCCGGAGGCGGAAACGCTTTCGAGGAGACGCTGCACCGGAGGCGGGGCGACGTTCGCGGCGACGCGCTGGAACGCTGCGATCTTTTCGGGCGTCTCGTCGAGCACGTCGGCGGGCTTGTCAAGGATGCGGCAGAGCAGGATCCCGCGAAGCCAGGAAATGATCTCCTCGAAAAGCGTCTCCAGGTTCTTGCCCTGTTCTGCGAAATCGTGGATGGCGCGGATGACCGCGGCGCGGTCGTTGTGCGTAATGGAGTTCAGCAGCGCCTCCATTTCATCGGGGGACGTGATGCCGAAGAGGTCGAGCGCCTGCGATTCGGTGATGCCGGATTCGTCGCCGCCGAAGAAGGAAATGAGCTGGTCGAGCAGGGACTGCGCGTCGCGCATGCCGCCGTCCGCCGCCTGGGCGATGACGTTGATCGCGGCGTCGGAGATCTTCACGTTTTCTGCATCGGCGATCATGCGGAGGCGCGCCGCGATCGCGGCGGACTGGATGCGGCGGAGGTCGAACCGCTGGCAGCGGGAAATGACCGTGGGAAGGACCTTGTTGACCTCGGTGGTGGCGAAGATGAACTTGGCGTGGGCGGGCGGCTCCTCGATGGTCTTGAGGAGGGCGTTCCAGGCGCTCTTGGAGAGCATGTGGACTTCGTCGATGATGTAGATCTTGTACTTGGACCGGATGGGGAGGTGCTGGACGTCTTCGCACAATTCGCGCGCTTTCTCGACCTGGGTGTGGGTGGCGGCGTCGATCTCGATCACGTCCACGTTCGTCTCGTCGGCGATGGACCGGCAGGATTCGCACTGGCAGCACGGTTCGCCGTCCTGCGGGTTTTCGCAGTTCAGCGCCTTCGCGAAGATGCGTGCCGTGGTGGTCTTGCCGATGCCGCGGGGACCGACGAAAAGGTACGCGTGGGCGATGCGCCCGGAGCGGACGGCGTTCTTGAGCGTACGGGCGATATGCTCCTGCCCGACCATGTCGGAGAACCGCTGCGGACGCCATTTGCGGGCGATTACCTGATAAGACATTGCTGTGGGTTCCTTCGGTTATGGACGGCGCACGGGGATCACATGTGCCAGGTGTTGAGGCGGACGGCCTGCCAGAGCGAGCCGACCGGATCGATCTTCTTGCGTTCCTTCACTGCCATCGGGATGGGCACATGGGTGAAGCATTCGCTCCAGTGGCCGATGACGACGTCGGTGCGGCCGGTCATGGCGGCGTGAACGGCGTTCTGTGCGAGCATGAGGCAGAACACGGCGTCGGTGCCGTTGGCCGCGCCCGCGCGGATCTGGTAGGTGGGGTCGAAATATTTCACGTTGATCTCGAGCCCGGCCGCCTTCGCCTGCTTCTTGATCTCGTCCTTCAGGAACGTGCCGATGTTTTTGTTCAGCAGGTTGCCGGACTTGTCGTATTCGCGGTCGCCGGGGATGAGGTCCTGGCCCGCGCCCTCGGCCACGATGATGACGGCGTGGTGGCGGCGTCTGATGCGTTCGAAGAGGAGCGGGATGAAGGCGTTTTCGCCGTCGTTGAGGGAGAACTTGACCTCGGGGACGAGGCAGAAGTTGATGTGCGTGTTGGCGAGCGTGGCGTAGGCGGCGATGAATCCGCTGTCGCGGCCCATCACGTGGATCAGGCCGACGCCGTTGTAGGCGCCTTTCGCCTCGTTGTGGGCGGCGGTGATGATCGGGTTCGTGGCGTACACGGCGGTCTCGAAACCGAACGTGCGGTCCATGAAGCAGATGTCGTTGTCGATCGTCTTCGGAATGCCGACCACGCTGATGTTCAGGTGGCGCGCCTTCGCGGCCTCGGCGATGGCGTGGGCGCTGCGGAGCGTGCCGTCGCCGCCGATGCAGAACAGCATGTTGATGTCCATGCGGACGAGCGTTTCCAGCATCTTCTCCGGGTCCTGCGCCCCGCGGGAGGAACCGAGGATGGTGCCGCCCGTCTCGTGGATGTTGTCGACCGTGTCCTCGTCGAGGATGACGGGTTGGTATCCGAGGTCGGCGTTGAGCCCGGCGTAGCCGTACGGGATGCCGTACACGAGCGGCACGCCGTAGGTCTGGCGCAGCGTCAGCGTGAGGCCCTTGATCACGTCGTTCAGGCCGGGACAGAGTCCGCCCGCGGTGAGGATGGCGGCCTTGCTCCAGCGCGGATCGTGGAAGATCATTTTGCGGACGCCGGCGCGTTCGAAGACCGGGATGCCGCCGTTCAGGGCTTTCGTATGTTCAAGCAGGGAATTGTAGTCGCGGTCGAGCACGATGGCCTCGTCGTCGTCATGGAAATGGACGGGGCTGTCAAAGAGAGGGGATTTGATCTTGCATTCGCCGAGTTTGCTGACTTCGAAGAAATGGGGTGTGACGACTGGCATGGGATGATCCTTCTGTAATGCCGGTTCCCGCCGCGGTCCGGGGGAGGACGCGAAAAAGAAGCCCGGCGTTATTTTAAATCTGAGGATAGAATATATATCCATTCCGGGCTGTTTTCAAGGCGTTTTCCCGAAAAAAGCGCGATTTGCCGTCCGCCGGCGGGGCATGCCTGTTCCGGCCGCCCGCCCTGCCCCGGAGCCGAGCCGGAAAATCCTGTCCCGGCTGAAACCATTCACGCGGGAAACGCTCATTTCTTTGTCGGATTATTGCGGACGGCATTTGATTTCTTCCGCGTGATGTGTTACATTAAAAGATAAAACGAAACACTGCCTTTTCCGAGACAGGAGCCCATCATGTCCAA
>JAEEQO010000037.1 GCA_016285335.1 Victivallales bacterium
TCCTCCAAGTCCACCCCGACCGCTGCTGTGGCGAAGTTCGCCGCCGGCGGCAAGAAGACCTACAAGAAGAACATGGGCTTCATGTGCATGAGCTACGGCTACGTGTACGTCGCCAGCGTCGCCCTCGGCGCCGACCGCGCCCAGACCCTGAAGGCCTTCCAGGAGGCCGAGGCATGGAACGGCCCGTCCATCATCTTCGCCTACGCTCCCTGCATTGCGCACAACATCGACATGAGCAAGACGCAGACCGAGCAGAAGCGCGCTGTGGATTGCGGCTACTTCCCGCTGTACCGCTACAACCCCGCGAACGAAGTCCCGTTCACGTGGGATGTCAAGAAGCCGTCCGACGGCAAGTTCCAGGAATTCATCCGCAGCGAAGGCCGCTACAAAGCCCTGCTGAAGACCAACCCGGCCCACGCCGAGGAGCTCTTCGCCCAGGCCGAAAGCGACGCCGCCAAGCGCATGGAATTCTATCAGAACGTCGGCAAGCTCATGAAGTAAGCCTCCGTTCCTGAACGGAACTCCGCGTTCAACGCGACATCCGGCCCGCCCGAACTTTCCGGTTCGGACGGGCCTTTTGCATGGCGCGGGGCAGGGGACGCGTTGCCCTGTCTGGACGGCCCTTTTGCGTCCGGTCGTTCCGTTTTTCCGCAGACCGCTTTTTTCGCGAAAACGATTTGCTTTTTGTCCGCTCCGGGAATATATTTAGTCGTAAAAAACAATGCCGGACAGGCGAAAAACGCGACCCTATCCCGTTCAAACCCGCAGGAAAGGAATGATCCCCATGACATCCGCACGCATCTTCCGCAAGTGCCTCGTTTATTCTCTTGTATTTTTCCTGACCGCTGCCATGTTCACCGCCTGCGGGAAAAAGGACGACGAAACGGAAGAAAGAGACACGAAAAAAACGGAGGCGCCGGGCAGGAATGACCTGCGCCAGAGCAAGGCCGCTTACGAGATCGGAAAGTTCGACGAGGCGGCGATGAGCTTTTCCCTGGCAGCTCAGCCGCTTGTCAAGGCGGACAAGAATATCGCGCTTCCGGGGAACGTGAAGTTGGAACTGGCGCTTGTCAAGGCGGACAAGACCATCGCGCTTCCGGGGAACGTGAAGTTGGAACTGGTGAAGGTGGAGGCGGGCTCGTTCGAGATGAGCGCGGCGGACGGGGAGAACGAATCCGACGAGGTGCCGCACCGTGCGACGCTGACGAAGGACTTCTATCTGGCGCAGACGGAGGTGACGCAGGCGCAGTGGAAAGCCGTGATGGGGGCGAATCCGTCGGAATTCAAGGGGGACGATCTGCCTGTGGAGCAAGTATCCTGGAACGACGCGATGTCCTTCTGCGAGAAGCTGAATTCAAGCGGCAAGGCACCGAACGGGTGGAAGTTCACGCTGCCGACGGAAACGCAGTGGGAATACGCGGCACGCGGCGGAAAAAAGAGCAAAGGCTGCAAGTACAGCGGGAGCAATACGCTTGACGAAGTGGCGTGGTATGAAAACAACTCCGCCGTTTCCGACGGCGACCGCGCTACCTCGGCAAGTTCGACAACCATTTCTCCACCATCGGACTCGTCGGTAGGGGGCAAGACTCACCCTGTCGGTCGGAAGAAAGCGAACGAGTTGGGATTGTACGACATGAGCGGGAACGTTTATGAATGGTGTCTGGACGACTGGCAGGCGAAGAGCGGCAAGCTGACGGCGGAGTTCACGCGGGGCAACGACAGTGCAGGCTCGGACCGGACAGTCCGGGGTGGCAGCTTTTTCAGCCGCGCCAGTTTCTGCCGCGCCGCGCGCCGGGGCAGCCGCGACTCCGGCGTCCGGCACGGCAACGTCGGGTTCCGCCCCGCGCTCGTCCCGGAATCCTACTGACCGTGGAGGCTGCTTTTGCGGACCTCCGCAGCCTCGCATCCGACTCTTCACCGTGCAAAAATAAGTCGTATCGGTCCTATAAGAGTGTGCCGTGCTCCGTTCAGGAGGGCAGGCCCTCCACGCGGACCGTGCCGTTCTCCGCGACGGCATACACGGAAGAGATCGGGCGGATGGTGCATCCTCTTTTTCGTTTTGCCGGTGCGGCGCATATTTTCAAAAAAGGGAGTTGGTGCGGCGAAAAAAAAGGGATTCGCGGCCTTTTTAATATTGAAGAATCGCGGAACGGTGCTATATTAATATCTTGCATTAAAATATCCGGTTTCACTTTATACTAACTCCAAGGGAACAAAACATGAGCGGAATTCTTGAATTCATCAAAGAACTGTTCACGCAGCTCGGCTCGGGATCGGGCAGTTTCGTCGACGCCGCAACCGCCCAGAACGGCTGGGGCGTCAAATGGTTTATCCTCATCCTGATCTGGCTCCTGTCGGGATTCGCCTCCTACGAATTCGCGAATTCGACCGGGATGCACGGCAAGAAGCATTTCTGGATCGGCCTGGTCCTGCCGGTCGTTTATCCGCTCATCCTCCTGATCCGCAAGCTCGTGATCCGCGCGAAAGCGGTTTCCGAGGCGAAACGCGAATCCCAGCGCATCGCAGCGGAACGCGACCAGATCGAGGCGGAACGCCGCCGCATCGACTCCACGCCGAACAAGGACAACTTCTCGAAGCTGAAAGGCTCCTCCGACTCCTCCAGCATCAAGGCGCAGTTCCGCTTGGAGCTCGCCGACGGCTCCGTGCTCATGATCGCGAAGATCCTCGAGGCGCAGGACACGCTTTCCGCGTTCGAACTCGAATCCAACGAGGGCGAAACGCCGCGCGTGCTCCGCATGCCGTATGCGAAGATGGCGCGCATCGAGCGTGTCTGAGGCGCACATATTTCCCTTTTCTCCGGTTTTTCATTCATTTTTTCCATAAACGAGGTTTTGAATCATGTTCAAAGCAGTCTCGGGAACCTCCGAGTTCCCCTCCATCGAAGCATCCAATCTGGCGTTCTGGGAGCAGAACGGCATCTTTGAAAAGTCCGTGCAGAACAGGAAAGGCAATCCCGAGTTCCTGTTTTACGACGGTCCTCCGTTCGCGACCGGCCTGCCGCACTACGGCCACATCCTCGCCGGCACGATCAAGGACGTGATCCCGCGTTACCAGACCATGCGCGGCAAATACTGCGAACGCACGTTCGGCTGGGACTGCCACGGCCTCCCGGTCGAGTACGAGATGGAGAAGCAGCTGAAGCTCTCCGGCAAGAAGGAGATCGAGGACTACGGCATCGGCAAGTTCAACGAAGCCTGCCGCGGCATCGTGCTGCGCTATACCAGCGAGTGGGAGACCATCGTGAAGCGCATGGGCCGCTGGGTCGATTTCCGCAACGGCTACCGCACCATGGACATGAAGTACATGGAGTCCATCTGGTGGGTGTTCCGCCAGCTGTGGGACAAGGGCCTCATCTATGAGGGCTACAAGATCCTGCCGTACTGCGCCCGCTGCTCCACGCCGCTCTCCAACTTCGAGGCGAACCAGGGCTACAAGGACGTGACCGACCCCGCCATCACCATCCGGTTCCGCCTGAAAGACGACCCGGAGGTCAGCGTGCTGGCGTGGACGACCACGCCGTGGACGCTGCCGTCGAATATGGCGCTTGCCGTTGGCCCGGACATCGACTATGTGAAGGTGAAGGACGGCGCGGATACGTTCATCCTGGCGGAATCCCGTCTGCACGCCTACTACAAGCCGGACCAGATGCCGGAGATCGTGGAGCGCTACAAGGGCCGCGACCTCGCCGGCCTGCATTACATCCCGCTCTTCCCGTATTTCGCGGACAAGGAAGCCGAAGGCGCGTTCCGCATCATCACCGCCGACTACGTGAGCACCGAGGACGGCACGGGCGTCGTGCACACGGCACCGGGCTTCGGCGAGGACGACGCCGCCGCGGGCGCTGCCAACGGCGTGCCGGGCGTGTGCCCCATCGATGCCGAATGCAAGTTCACGAAGGACGTGCCGGACTACGCCGGGCGCTACGTGAAGGACGTCGACGCCGAGGTCATCGCGCGTCTGAAAGCCGAGGGCAAGCTCGTCCATCGCGGCACCATCAAGCACAGCTATCCGCACTGCTGGCGCGACGATTCCCCGCTCATCTACCGTGCCGTCTCCACGTGGTTCGTGAAGATCGACCCGATCAAGGAAAAAATGCTCCGCGCGAACTCCCAGATGACCTGGGTCCCCGCCCACATCAAGACCGGACGCTTCGGCAAGTGGCTCGAAAACGCCCGCGACTGGGCGATCAGCCGCAACCGCTACTGGGGCTGCCCGCTGCCGATCTGGCGCAACGTCGAGACCGGCGAGACCGTCTGCGTCGGCTCCGTGGCCGAGCTCGAAAAGCTCACCGGAAAGAAGGTCACCGACATCCACAAGCATTTCGTGGACGAGATGACGATCACGACCGAAAAGGGCACCGTGCTCCGCCGCGTGCCGGAAGTGCTCGACTGCTGGTTCGAAAGCGGCTCCATGCCCTATGCCCAGAAGCACTACCCCTTCGAGGACAAGGAACACTTCGAGGAAGGCTTCCCCGCCGACTTCATCGCCGAGGGGCAGGACCAGACCCGCGGCTGGTTCTACACGCTCACGGTCCTCGCCAGCGCGCTGTTCGACAAGCCGCCCGCGATGCACGTGGTGGTGAACGGCATGGTCCTCGCCGAGGACGGGCAGAAAATGTCCAAGCGCCTCCGCAACTACCCCGACCCGATGCACATCGTGAACACCTACGGCGCCGACGCGCTCCGCCTGGTCCTGCTCGGCTCGCAGGTCGTCCGCGCCGAGGACCTGAAGTTCTCCGAGGCCGCCGTGAAGGAGGCCATGCGCAGCGTGATCCTGCCGATCTGGAACTCGTTCTCGTTCTTCACGACCTATGCGAACGTCGACAACTGGAAGCCCGCGCCCGGCCCGCTCGCCGCGCCGGAAAATCCCTCGAACCCGCTTGACCGCTGGATCCTCTCCAGCCTCGCCGACATGGTGCAGGAGATCCGCACGAACATGGACCAGTACCAGCTTCAGCCCGCCGCGAACCGCTTCGAGGCGTTCGTGGAGGACCTCACGAACTGGTACATCCGCCTCAGCCGCCGCCGTTTCTGGAAGAGCCAGGACGACAACGACAAGGCCGAGGCGTACGCCACGCTTTACTATGTGCTGGTGACCTTCGCGAAGGCCGCCGCGCCGTTCATCCCGTTCATCACCGAGGAGATCTACCGTTCGCTCCGCACGGACGACATGCCGGAATCCGTGCACCTCTGCGACTTCCCCGAGCCGGAACTCTTCCGCCGCGACGAGAAGCTGGAACGCCAGAACTCCCTCGCGCAGAAGGCCGTCTCGCTCGGACGTTTCCTCCGCACGCAGCGTTCGCTGAAGGTGCGCCAGCCGCTCGCACGCGCCGTGCTGGTCTCCATCGACCCCGAAGTCCGCGAACTGCTCGCCCTGAGCGAAGGCGTGATCGCCGACGAACTGAACGTGAAGAAGGTCGAGATCTTCGGAGACGAGGAATCTCTGGTGCATCTTTCCGCGAAGGCGAACTTCAAGAGCCTCGGTTCCCGCCTCGGCCCGAAGATGAAGGCGTTTGCCGCCGAGATCGCCAAGCTTCCTTCGCATGTGATCTCCTCCATCATGGCGGGCTCGCCGTACGAGCTTAAGCTGGAGAACGGCGACGCCTGTCTGCTCGGAGCCGCCGACATCGTGGTGAACCGCGCCGAACGCCCCGGCTTCTGCGTGGCGGCGGACGCTTCCCTCACGATCGCGCTCGACACCGAGCTGACCGACGAACTTCTCGCCGAAGGCTACGCCCGCGAGCTCGTGAGCCGCATCCAGAACCTCCGCAAGGAGATGGACCTGCAGGTCTCCGACCGCATCGAAGTCCGCGTGACCGCCGCGCAGGACCTGCTCGACGCCCTCGAATCCGGGCGCGAACGCGTCTGCACGGAAACGCTCGCCTCGAAGCTTGAATTCATCCCCGCCGGAAGCGAAGCCCTCGACGGCGACCTGAACGGCAAACCCTGCGGAGTCGAAGTCCGGAAAGCGTGACCGGCTCCATCGGAGGGTAACGGCATGAAGAAGTGCGAACAATGCGGATTCATCGTGGAGGTCCTGCCGGACGGCACGGACGAATACCTGTGCCCGAATTGCGGCTGGGTCATGCGCAAAGGCGCACCCGCCGTGCCGGGTGACGGGAAGCCGTCCCCCACGGACACCACGTCCGCCACGCACCTGAAGATCGCCAAGACCGTGAACGTCGGGTTCGGCGATTTCGCCTCCGTGCTCGCCGCGACCGACGCCAGCAAGATCGTGGCGACGGATACGCACCATGACCTGGACCGCACCCGGACCGCCAGCGCCTCGACGCTGAAAGTCGAGGCCCCCGACGACCCGGACGACGACGTCCTGTCCCCGCTCGAGATCTACGACGAGGACGACGAGTTCGCGCGGATCCAGGCGGACATCGCCGCCCGGCAGAAGGCGCTTGAAACGCGCGCCGCCGAGCTCGACGCCCGCGAAAAGCATCTGAACAAGAAGCTCGACGAGATCATCGCCGAAAAGGAATTCCTGCGGACCGGGATCGAGAAGTCCGACAAGGAACGCGCCGCGTATCTGAAGCAGAAGGACGCCCTCGATGCCCAGCGGACCGCCATGGAAAAGGAAATGGCGGCCCGGCAGAAAGCGCTCGAAACCCGCGCCGCCGAGCTCGACCGCAAAAACGAATCCCTCGCCCGGACGCGCGCCGAACTGGAAAAGCTCAAACGCGAGCTCGATTCCTCCCTCACCGGCGAACAGCCCGTCGGCGACGGCTCCGCGTCGTCCATTTCGATCCCCTACAGCGCCAAGCTCCTCCGCCGGAACAACAAGCTGGAGCGCGAAGTGCGCATCCTGAAAATCGCCCTTTGGATCGGCATTCTGTTGTACCTCATCTTAATTGCGCTTTCCTGCGACCAGATAAGAAAAGGCAAGAGACAGTATGCCGAAACGAACAGAATGATACATCAGCTGTACACCGAAATGGCCGGAACCGCGGCGTCCGATGAGCCCGCTTCGCCTGAAACAAGCAACCTCCCCGCGCCGGAATCCGAAAACGCCGGCGGCGGCATATGACAATCGTGCCCGAGGCACAGAAAGACAACGAACCATGAAACGAGTTTTGACCGGGATCCAGCCGTCAGGCGTCCTTCATATCGGAAATTATTTCGGGGCGATCCGCTCGACCGTCCGCCTGCAGGAGGAATGCGACGATGCGGTCGTCTTCATCGCCGACCTGCACTCGCTGACCGTCCAGCCGAAGGCGGACGAGCTCCGCGCACGCGTGCGCGGTGTGGCGGTCGACTTCCTCGCATGCGGGCTTGACCCGGAGAAGGTCATCTTCTTCCGCCAGTCGGACGTGAGCGTGGTGTGCGAACTGATGTGGATCCTGAACTGCTTCACCGGCGTCGGGTTCCTCGAACGCGCCCACAGCTACAAGGACAAGATCGCGAAGGGCTTCTCGCCCAACAACGGCCTGTTCTCCTACCCCGTGCTCATGGCAGCCGACATCCTGCTGTACCACGCCGACCTCGTGCCCGTCGGCAAGGACCAGAAGCAGCACCTGGAAATGACCCGCGACATCGCGATCCGGTTCAACCAGCAGTACGGCGACATCCTGACCATCCCGGAACCGTACATCAGCGGCGACGTGGCGGTGGTGCCCGGCACGGACGGACAGAAGATGTCCAAGAGCTACAACAACACCATCGAGATCTTCGGCGAGCCGAAGGCGGTCAAGAAGAAGATCATGGCGATCCAGACCGATTCCAAGGGCCTCGAAGAGCCGAAGGACCCGGACACCTGCACGATCTTCGCGCTGTACAAGCTTTTCGCCACGCCCGACCAGCAGGCGGAAATGGCGGCGCGCTACCGTGCCGGAAACTACGGCTACGGCCATGCCAAGCTCGCGCTGCTCGACGCGTACATGGATTACTTCGCCCCGATGCGGAAACGCCGCGAGGAACTGCTCGCCGATCCGGGCTACGTCGACTCCGTGCTGAAGCACGGCGCCGAACGCGCCTCCGAGCTCGCCCATGCCACGATGGACGAGGTCCGCAAGGCGGTCGGGCTCCGCTGAATGGAGCGGGAAAAGGAACAAACCGCGGCCTCCGCTGTCAAACGCATTTCCAGCGGACCGCTTAACGATAAAGGAGACTACCGATGTGGGATTATAACAACAAAGTGATGGATTACTTCCTGAACCCGCGCAACGTGGGCGAGATCGCCGACGCCGACGCGGAGGCCGAGGTCGGCAACATGACCTGCGGCGACGCGCTCAGGATCTTCCTGAAGATCGACGAATCCACCCATAAGATCCTGGACGCCAAGTTCAAGACGTTCGGCTGCGCCAGCGCCATCGCCAGCTCGTCCATCCTGACCGAGATCGTGATCGGCATGACGGTCGAGGAAGCCGCGCGCGTGACCAACCGCGACATCGTGGACCGTCTCGGCGAGCTCCCCGAGGAGAAGATGCACTGCTCCGTGATGGGCATGGAGGCGCTTCAGGCCGCCCTCGGCGAATACGCGAAGAAACACGGCCTGACGCTCCCCGAGGTGAAGACCGACGATCCCGACGACCACGAGGGCCGCATCGTCTGCAAGTGCTTCGGCGTGACCGACGCGAAGATCCGCAAGGTCGTCCGCCTGAACCACCTCACCACCGTCGCCCAGGTCACCGAATACACCAAGGCCGGCGGCGCATGCGGGACCTGCCTCGACCAGATCCAGCAGATCCTCGACGAGATCAATCACACCGCCCATGCCCCCGCCGAAGAGGCGAAGCCGCAGCCCGTCGCATTCGATTCCCTGTCGCCCGTGAAGCGCGCGCTGAAGGTGCAGGAAGTGATCGACAAGGAGATCAAGCCCGCGCTGGAGCGCGACGGCGGCAGCATCGAGCTGATCGACCTCGACGGCGACGTCGTGAAGGTCGCCCTCCGCGGCGTCTGCGCGACCTGCCCGAACTCCAAGCTGACCCTCCGCAAGCTCGTGCAGGGCAAGCTTCATGAATTCCTGTCCGACCGGCTCGTGGTCGAGGAGGCGTGACCATGCAGGGCGAAGAACGTGTCATCTATCTGGACAACAACGCCACCACGCGCACCGCGCCGGAGGCCGTCGCCGCCATGCTGCCGTATTTCTCCGAATACTACGGCAACGCATCCAGCATCCACAAGTTCGGCGGCCGCCTGGCGAAGGTGGTCGAGGAGGGCCGCGCGAAAGTGGCGGCGTTCCTCGGCGCCGACCCGAGCGAGATCATCTTCACGTCCTGCGGCACCGAGGGCGACAACGCCGCCATCCTGAGTGCGCTGGACGTGTGCCCGGTCCGCCGCCGCAAGATCGTGATCTCCACGGTCGAGCACCCCGCCATCCTCAACCTCGGCAAGGACCTGGAACGCCGCGGCTACACCGTGGTGAAGATCCCCGTCGACAGCCTCGGACGCCTCGACATGGACCGCGCCCGCGAAATGATCGACGCCGACACCGCTGTCGTCTCCGTGATGTGGGCGAACAACGAGACTGGCAACCTGTACCCCGTGGAAGCCCTCGCCGAACTGGCGCACCGCGCCGGCGCGCTCTTCCATACCGACGCCGTCCAGGCCGCCGGAAAGATCCCGTTCAAGCTTCGCGACATGAACATCGACATGCTCAGCGTGTCCGGCCACAAGTTCCATGCCCCGAAGGGCATCGGCGCCCTGTACGTGCGCCGCGGCGTCCGGTTCCGTCCGTTCGTCGTCGGCGGCCATCAGGAACGCGGCCGCAGGGCAGGGACCGAGAACGTGCCGTACATCGTGGGCATGGGCGTGGCCGCCGAGCTCGCCATGGCGAACTTCGACAAGGAAAACACCTACGTCCGCAAGCTCCGCGACGACCTCCACAACCGCCTGATCGCGGCGATCCCGAGCGTGCGCGTGAACGGCGACGTGGAACACCGCCTGCCGAACACGACCAATCTTTCGTTCGAGTACATCGAGGGCGAATCCATCCTGATGCACATGGATATCCACGGCATCTGCGCCTCCAGCGGCAGCGCCTGCACGACCGGCAGCCTGGAGCCGTCGCACGTGATGCGCGCCATGGGCGTGCCCTACACTGCGGCGCACGGCGCGATCCGCTTCAGCTTCTCCCGCTACAACACGCAGGAGGACGTCGACACGGTCGTGGAAGTCCTGCCCGGCATCATCGAGAAGATCCGCGCGATCTCCCCGTACTGGGCGGATTTTGTGGCGAAACGCTGAAAAAACGGAAAAAAAACGAAAAAAAGTTTGACAAAACGCATCACTGCGTATAAATTACGGGCGTTTTCCGAAGGCCGCCCAGTCAAACATTGATAAGAAGGAGTTTGTACCATGGTCATGATCTGTCCCTACTGCGATACGGAGATCAACGAAAAGCAGATGGAAGCCGAAGACGGTTGCTGCCCGGAATGCGGCGCCGTTCTGACGCAGTCCAACATCCTCAGCGATACCGACGAAGACGAGGAAGGCGCTTACGACGAGGATGACGACGACGATTACTCCGCGTTCGGCGAGCGTTCCAGAGCTTACGACGAAGAGTTCGACGAGTTCGACGAGTTCCTCGAAGAAGAGGAAAAACTGGAACGCAACGAGGCGAAAAACCGCAACAAGAACAAATGATGTCTGAGCGGATGTCCCGGGACTTCGAACTGTTCGATACGCATGCCCACCTCGGCGACGACGGCTGCCCCGATGAGGCGGAGTTCTACCGCCGCGCCGAAGACGCCGGAGTGCCGTGGATCCTCCTCTGCGGCTCCGATCTCGAAACGAGCCGCCGCGCCGCGGAATTCGCCTCGCATTTCGATCGTGTATTCTTCGCGGCCGGGCTGCATGGGCTGGACGTGGAGAAGCATCCGGGCGAGGCGGCGGAGTTCGAAATCTTTGCGGACGCCCCGCGTTTTGCGGCGGTCGGCGAGATCGGCCTGGACTACTACTACGAAAGTGAAACGAGGCAAAAACAGCTCGGCGTGTTCCGCGACTTCCTGGCCCTGGCGCTGCGTCTGGACAAGCCCGCCGTGGTCCACACCCGCGACAAGGACGGTTCTTCGCTGGCCTATGACGACGCTTACGCGCTGCTGTCGGACTTCGCTTCGGAGGGCGGGCGGTTCGTGCTCCACTCGTTCGCCGGGAGCGTCGCCGACCTCGACCGCTTCGCCGCGCTTGATGCGTACTTCGGATGCGGCGGCATGGTCACGTTCAAAAAGGCCGACAACATCCGCGAACTCGCGCTCCGTTACCCGGAGGACCGCATCCTCCTTGAAACCGATTCCCCCTATCTGGCTCCCGTGCCGTTCCGCGGGAAGGAGAACCACCCCGAATACCTGCCCTGGACGGCCCGTGCGCTGGCCGCTCTGCGTGGCTGGAGCACCGAACGGACGGCCGGATTGACGACCGCCAACGCCAAACGTTTTTTCAGGATACCCCCCGACCATGAAGAATGCAAGCAACCATGAACGGCTCCGCGGCTGGTTTCAGCTGATCCGTCTGCCAATTCTTTTTACCGTACTCGCCGATCCTCTGACCGGATTCCTGATCGCGGGCGGCCTGGCGCAGGGGAGCCATGGATATGCCCGCGTCGCCGCGGTCTGCTTCATCTCGTTCGCCATGTCGCTCTTCGGGATCATCACGAACGACCTGGCGGACATCCAGCTCGACATGACGCAGCATCCTGACCGGCCTCTTCCGCGCGGCGTCGTGAGTCCGCGGGCGGCCTCCTATGTGTCGCAGCTGTGCTTCCTGGCGGCGGTCATCCCGTCGTTCTGCCTGGGCTGGCGCTTCTCCTTCGTCACGCTGGTGGCGCTCATCAGCATCTATTCCTACAATTTCTACGTCAAATACCGCCCGAAACGCGCCTCCGTGATGATGGCGGTCATGCGCGACCTGACGTTCGGACTGGGCATCCTGATCGTGCCCGGCATTTCCATCCCGCGCATCCTGATGCTGGTCGTGTACGGCGTCGGGCTCTTCCTGTACTACTGCGGCCTGAACGAGATCACGCGTTCCGAGACGCTGTCGAAGATGGTGCGTCCCGGCGGCGGCAAGATGCTGGCGGGCGCGGGCTTCTGCGCCGTCGTGCCGCTGGTCTTCACGGTCAAGCTTCTGCGCGATTCCGCGACGCTCATGCCGGTGCTGTTCGGCCTTCTGGCGATCCTTCTGTGCGCGGTGTATCTGCTGGTCTCGCTGTGGGTGTACCAGGTCTCCCGGACCGGTGCTTCTCCCGCGCGCGTCCAGATGGCCGTGCATGTGTCGTTCCGCGCGGCCCTGATGGTTCAGGCGGCGGCGACCGCGGCCTGCGGCCTCGCCGTGATCCCGCTCGTGCTCGTCCTCTTCCTGATCTTTTCCGCGTTTGCGGAACGGTATTCCTGTTCCTGAGGCTGGTCCCCGGCGATGGAAGACTGGTTCGACATGCGGGTCGATCCCGCGCAGATCGCGAAAGAGCGTGCGAAGGCGCGCGAACTCCGCCGCACCAACTGGTGGCGGGCGCTCGTCCAGAAAGGCGTCTGCCATTATTGCGGGAAAAAGTTTCCCCCGTCCGAGCTGACCATGGACCACATCGTGCCGCTTTCCCGAGGCGGACGCAGCACGAAAGGCAACATCGTGCCCTGCTGCAAGGAATGCAACAACGGCAAGAAATACACCATGCCGGTCGACGAGATCCTCGCCGAACTCGACCGCGAGGACCGCGAACGCGAAGCCGCGCAGGGCGGGGCTGACGCTCCCGATGTCCCCGAAACGGACGACTGAGCTTTTTGCCGTACCGGAGGGATGACCATGGATTATTATTGGAACGGACGGACCGATCCGGCGTTCAATTTGGCGCTGGAGGAGATCATGGCCGCGCAGGCGGACGCCCCGTTCGCCATGCTCTGGCGGAACCGTCCCGCCGTGATCATCGGCCGCAACCAGAACGCCGTCCGCGAGTTCGACTCCGCCTATGCCCGCGAACAGGGCATCGCCATCGTCCGGCGCATGACCGGGGGCGGCGCGGTCTACCACGACTTCGGCAACCTCAACTACAGCTTCTTCTCGTTCGAAACGGACGCGGACCGGCGCAACGCCGATTTCGCGCCGTTCGCGAAGCCCGTGCTGGATGCCCTGCGTTCGCTGGGCGTCGAGGCGGAGTTCTCCGGCCGCAACGACATCCTCGTCGGCGGGCGGAAGGTCTCCGGCAGCGCCAAACGTACTCACGAGGGGCGCATCCTGTTCCACGGCACACTGCTCTTCGACGTCGACATGGACGCGATGGCCGCCGTTCTGACCCCGCCGCATGCCAAGATCGAGGCGAAGGGCGTTGCGTCCGTGCGCGCCCGCGTCGCCAACCTGAAGGAGTTCCTGCCGGACATGGACCGCGACGCGTTCCGGTCCGCGATGGAGCGCGAACTCCTCAAATCGTGCGGCCTGTCTGCACCGCTCCCCATCCCCGACAACTGGATCCGCGAGGCGGAACGTCTCGCCGACGAACGCTACCGCTCCTGGGATTGGACGTTCGGCGCCTCCCCGGATTTCACGTTCGAGCGCACGCGGCGGTTCCCGTGCGGGACTGTGACGGTCCGGCTGGACGTGCATCAGGGGGTGATCCGTCATGCCGAGTTCAGCGGCGATTTCTTCGGCGCGGTCCCGGTCGCCGGTCTCGCAGACGTCCTGACCGGCTGTCCTCACAGTGCGGATTCCCTGCGTGCCGCGTTGTCCGGCGTCGAGATCGGGCGCCATATCGCCGGGCTCGAACTCGAATCCCTGCTGGAACTGCTCGTCCCATAGCTTGCCTCCCTGTGCCCGAGCGCAGCCGGGCACTGCTTCAGTCAAGGGCTTTGCCCTTGTGCCGTCGCGTAGCACGGCACTTTTTTCTGTGGAGGGCTTGCCTTCCTTTGCATAGATTAACAAATTTGATTTGAAAAATTGCTTAGTGTGTGATATATTAATATGCATTCATTTTTAAGTCTAGAAAGAGGAGCCCTCACATCTTATGAAGTCACCTGTTTTGTTCGTTGCCGCCGCGGCGCTTGCCGCCGTTACCCTCCCCGTTTTCGCCCAGATGCCCGGCGCCATGAAACAGACTGTCGGCGTCGCCGAGGTCGAGAATGTCGCCAATGTCCAGAGCCGCCGCTATACGGGGCAGGTGGTCGCGCAGGCGGTCGTGAACGTGACGCCGCGTGTTTCCGGCGAGATCCTGAAGCTCGGCTTCAACGACGGCGATTACGTGAAGAAAGGCCAGATGCTGTACACGATCGAGAAGACGCAGTACGAGGCGGCCGTGAAGCAGGCCGAGGCTTCGATCGCGGAACTCAAGGCGAAACTGGAATACGCGCAGAGCACCTACGACCGCAACCAGATGCTCTATGAAGTGAACGCCGCCAGCAAGGACTCGATGGAGAACACGAAGTCCGCGCTCGACGCACTCAAGGCCGCCCAGGCCGCCGCGGAAGCCGCGCTCACGGCCGCGAAGGACGACCTGAAGTACACCACCATCACCGCCGCCATCGACGGTCTGGTCGGCGTCACCAAATACACCGCCGGCAACTTCGTCACGCCGTCCTCCGGCCCGATCCTCACGATCATTCAGATGCAGCCCATCCGCGTGCGCTTCTCCATGAGCACGGGCGACTTCCTGTCCGGCTACGGCAGCCTGACCGCGCTGAAGAAGGAAGGCGAGATCTCGCTGAAGCTCGCCGACGGTTCGGAATACGCCACGGGCGGCAAGATCGAGTTCCTGAACAACGAGGCGAACGTGAAGACGGACGCCGTGCAGGTGTATGCGTCGTTCCCGAACGCCGACATGAAGCTCATCCCCGGCAGCACGGTCACCGTGACGCTGTCGAAGAAGTCCGGAGACACGATGCCCGCCGTGCCGCCCTCCGCCGTGATGCACGACGCGCAGACCTCTTTCGTGTACGTGGTCGGCGAAGGCAACAAGCTCGAACGCCGCGTCGTCGAGCTCGGCGACATGACGAAGACGCATCAGCTGATCAAATCCGGCCTGAAGACCGGCGAGAAGGTCGTCTACCAGGGCACGCACAAAGTCATGCCCGGCGACGAGATCATCCCCGCCGAAGAGAAGAAGTGATCCTGGGGGCGATGCACCATGTTTTCCAAGATATTCATTGACCGGCCGCGCTTCGCGATCGTCATCAGCCTGATCCTGGTCCTGGCGGGCGTGATCAGCCTCTTCAAACTGCCCGTCGCCGAATACCCCGAGATCGCGCCGCCGTCGCTGTACGTGATGGCGAACTACCCCGGCGCCAGCGGCGAGGTGATCGCGCAGACCGTCGCCATGCCGATCGAAGACCAGATCAACGGCGTGGACGACCTGCTGTATTTCTCCTCGGCATGCAGCAATTCCGGCTCCTATTCCTGCACCGTCACGTTCAAGAGCGGCACCGACACCGACATCGCGATGGTCAACCTGCAGAACGCCATCAAGCGCGCGGAGCCCATGCTGCCGTCCGACGTGACGAAGCTCGGCATCACCGTCGAGAAGCGCGGCAACGACATCCTCGCCGCCTACGCCTTCATCACGGACGAATCCACCCTGAACCTGATGGAGCTGAACAACTACGTCAACGTGAACGTGAAGGACGCCATCACGCGTCTGGACGGCGTGTCCTCCGCCGAAGTGATGTCGCTGGAGGAATACTCCATGCGCATCTGGCTCGACCCGCTTCGCATGGCGGGCCTCGGCATCTCCACCTCCGACATCAACCAGGCGGTCCAGTCGCAGAACATCCAGGCCGCCGCGGGCAGCATCGGCACGGAGAAGAGCAACAGCTTCATGTCGTTCAAGCTGAATGTCAAGGGCCGCCTCGTGACCGCCGAGGAGTTCGGAAACATCATCCTGCGGCATGATTCGGACGGCAGCATCGTGCGCCTCTCCGACGTCGCGAAGGTCGAAGTCGGCTCCAGTTCCTACGCCGGACGCAGCGTGTTCAACGGCCACCCCTGCGTGGCTCTGATGGTGAACCGTACGCCGGAGGCGAACGCCATGGGCACGGTCGGACGCGTGAAAGCCGAGCTGGAAAACTGGAAGAAGCGTTTCCCCGCCGGCGTGAGCGTGGAGAGCGCCTACGACCCGACCGAGTTCATCGAAGTGTCCATGAAGGAGATCGTGACGACCATCGTGCTGGCGCTGGCGCTGGTCGTGCTCATCACCTGGATCTTCCTTCAGGACTGGCGCGCCACCCTGATCCCGTCCGTCGCGATCCCGGTCGCCCTGGTCGGCACCATGACGTTCCTGTACGCCCTCGGCTACAGCATCAATACCTTGACGATGTTCGGCCTGATCCTGGTGGTCGGCTCGCTCTGCGACGACGCCATCGTGGTGGTCGAAAACTGCCAGGGCCTGATGGAACGCGAAGGCCTCGGCCCGAAGGCCGCCGCCGAGAAGACCATGCGCCAGATCACCGGCGCCATTATCTCGACAACGCTTGTGACCGTGTCCTGCTACGTGCCGCTGGCGTTCTACGGCGGCATGGTGGGCGTGATCTACGTCCAGTTCGCTGTCACCATGTGCATTTCGCTGTGCCTCTCCACGACCATCGCCATGACGCTCAGCCCGGCACTCTGCGCCATCCTGCTGCGCAAACCGAACGAAAAGGCGCCGCTGCTGTTCCGCCCGTTCAATGCCGTGCTGGATTTCAGCCGCAAGATCTACCTGTTCTTCACGGGCTTCCTCGTGCGCTGGTGCGTCCTTGCCGTGATCCTCTTCGCGGGCGTGTTGTTCGGCGTTTACTACATGTTCACGCACTCCCTGAGCTCGTTCCTGCCGGACGAGGACAAGGGCGTGCTCTTCTGCAACGTGGAACTTCCCAGCGGCGCATCCGTCGAACGCACGGACGCCGTCCTGCGCGAGATACGCGAGAAGCTCGCCGGCATGAAGGGCATCCGTTCGATCCTGGACGTGTCCGGCTTCAGCATGATGTCCGGCTCCGGCGAAAGCGTCGGCATCGCGATCGTGGCGCTGGAACACTGGGACAAGCGCAAGACGCCGGATCTCCAGCTCAACGCGCTGAAAAATGAGATCCAGGGGCGTCTTGCCTCCATCCCGGACGCCAACATCACGGTGTTCGCTCCGCCCGCCATCATGGGCCTCGGCGCGGTCAACGGCGTGAGCGCGCAGGTGTGCGGCATCGGCGACGTCGATCCGATCGACCTGTCGAACGTGATGAAGAGCTTCACGCGTGAACTGATGATGGGCAGCGGCAATCTGATCGCGTTCGCCATGACCCCGTACAACGCCGACACGCCGCAGCTGTACCTGGACATCGACTTCGAGAAGGCGCAGATCCTCGGCGTCTCCCCGCTCAGCATCTACAATACCCTCCAGAGCAAGCTCGCCTCCCTCTACATCAACGACTTTACCATGGTCAGCCGCAACTTCAAGGTGAAGATGCAGGCGTCCGCCGACTACCGTTCCACGCTCGACGACATCCGCGAGATCCAGGTCGTCAACGACGTCGGCGAAATGGTCCCGCTGACCTCGTTCGGCACCCTGAAATACACCGTCGGCCCGCGCCAGATCTCCCGTTTCAACAAGATGACCAGCGCCGAACTGACCGTGAGCGGCCTCCCCGGCGCGAGCACGCGCCTCATCATGGACGCGATGGAAAAGGCGAACCTGCCGGAACAGTACCACCTGGAATGGACCGCGCTGAGCTATCAGGAACGCCAGAACGAAGGCCAGATCGTCTACCTCATGGCACTCGCCCTGATGTTCGCCTACCTCTTCCTCGTGGCGCAGTACGAAAGCTGGACGATCCCCGTGCCCGTGATGCTGACCGTGTCGTTCGCCGTCTGCGGCGCGCTGATCGGCCTGAAAATCGCGCATCTCGACCTGAGCATCTACGCCCAGCTCGGCATGGTCATGCTCATCGGCCTGTCCGCCAAGAACGCCATCCTGATGGTCGAATTCGCCAAGC
>JAEEQO010000038.1 GCA_016285335.1 Victivallales bacterium
GATCTTCCGCGGCTACGAAAACCTCCTCGAAAAACTCATTTCGCTCTCCGTGAACGCCAAACTTGAGGAAACCTGACCCCATGGCTTTTTCCAGACCGCGCCGCCCCGCCCGCGGCGCTTCCAAATCCGCCCCGGACGACAAACGCTCCTTCCCCGCACGCAGGGAAACCGCGCCGAAAACGCAGGAAGCGTCCGGCGGCGCTTCGGAATTCCTGTTCCAGCACGCCGTCGCGCTCGCCGTCTCCAACGCGCAGCTGGAAGACAAGCTCGACGCGGAGCATCCTCACGAAATCCTCGCCCCGCTCGACTACGCCGACGAATGCCGCGTGAAGGCCGACGCCGTCCGCTCGTTCTGGCAGGTCCACGGACTCCCGGCGCAGCTGGTCCGGCAGATCATCCCGTCGCCCCTGCCCCGCGGCTACCGCGCGACCTCCAAGCGCCGCGTGTACGTGTCGCGCGGCGGCGTGCTCCGGTTCTGCATGGGCTACGGCGCGGAACGCGAGGAAACGCTGCGTTCCACGCTGGAACCCGAGTCCCACAACAACGTCTACAGCTGGCTCAGAAAGGCGCTCGTTTCGCCCGCGTACCGGACCGTCGGACGCAGCCTGAACTTCATCGTGGTCCGCGGCGGGTCGGACAAGCTGACGCTCATCCTGAACTTCTTCCACCTCGACGCCGCCGTCATGCACAAGGTCAAGCTGCTGGCGGACCGCGTCCGCGCCGAACTCCCGCAGGTCGCCGCGATGTTCACGTTCCTGGACGAGACCCGTTCGGAATTCTACCTTGAGTCGCGTTCCGCCGGGGCGCATCCGTTCAAAAAACTTTTCGGCTCCGAATATCTCGACCTCACGGTCGCGGGCTGCAAGTTCCTTTACCCGCCGTCCGCGTTCTCCCAGGTCAACGAATCCATCCTCGACAAGTTTGTCGCCGAGGCGAAAAAGCTTCTGAAGCCCGGCCCGGAATCCACGCTCATCGACCTCTTCTCCGGCTACGGACTCTTCGCCGTCGCGCTTGGCGACGCCCCGAAACGCACGATCGGCATGGACTTCAACGGCCCCGCCATCCATGCCGCGTCCGGCAACGCCACTCACAACCGCCCGGACGCCGACATCGAATTCGTCGCCTCGGCAGTCACGCCGTCCGCCATCGAGAACAAGCTCCCGCCCTGCCCCGCCGAACTCTACGGCGCGGACGGGGAACAGCCAGAAGGCGAGCTCTTCATCCTCGACCCGCCCCGGAGCGGCGTGCGTCCGAACGTGATCGCCGCCATCGCGAAACGTTCCCCGGCGCGCGTCCTGAACGTCTTCTGTTCCGCCGACGAGGTCCCGCGCACGCTCGCGGCATGGAAACACAACGGCTATTCCCCCTCGGCTGTCCGCGTCTTCGACATGTTCCCCGGCTCGCCCAACGTCGAAACGATGGTCCTGCTGGAGAAGACGAAGAAGAAGCCGCATCCGCTCGGCCGCGACGGCAGGAACGCCCGCGGCAAAGCACAGGGAACGAAGAAGAACAACGCTTCGCCTTTCAAGTCCAACCGCGCCGCGAAGAAAGCCGCCAGACGCGGAAAGAACGCCCGCGACAGCCGGTCCGACGGGAAAACCCGTCGCGGTCCGCGCTCCGGTTCCGGCAAATAATACATTGAAACGCCCGTTTCCCGCTGTTAAAAAGTCCGAATAATGTATTTTTTGTTATTTTATCGTTGATTTTTTCCGCATTTTCGTCCCGCTGCTGCTTGACATTCCCCGGAAACAATGTATTGTATTTGGAAAAGTAGAGGAACGGCCGCCCGGAAGCGTTTTTCAGGAAGAGGCCGTCCCGCAGAAACCAGCACACACAGACCGACATGTTTGAACTTCCGAAAAAATTCGACAGGGAATACAGCGGCATCTTCCGCACCATCGGCCGCGACGTCTTTTCCACCGGGATCCTGAAAAAAGAAAACACTTCCATCGACTGGAACGGCGGTTCCTTCCCGCTCTTCTCCGTCTCCGTGCTGCTCCGTGGCCGCGGCACATACGTCGACCAGGACGGCACGGAATACCCGCTGATGCCCGGCAAGCTCTTCTTCCGCATCCCCCACCGGAAACACTCCACGTTCATCGAGGAAAACAGCCGCTGGCTCGAGTTCTACATGTCGTGCCATTTCATGAGCGACGACGCCGCGGACTACGGCGGACACCCGCCCCACGACCACATGGAGCTCGACGAGAAGCGCGAGGGCTACCTGAAGCTGAAGAACATGCCCGGTCAGGACGACAAATGGATCTGGTCCATGTGCAAGCACGTGTTCTGCATCAACACGCAGACCCCGGTGCGCGACATCGACCTGTCGCTCTCGCTGCTCAACGAGTGCTTCGACTTCATTTCGTTCATGAACAACGAGACGAACCAGTCGAAGATCCCGCTGGAGATGTTCTCCCTCATCACCAAGCTCCTGAAGAGCCGCCGCGAGGACTTCTCCGACCGCATCACGTCCGAGATCAAGAAGATCATCCTCGAAAACCTCACGGACAACCGCTCCCTGCCCGAACTGCTGAAGGACCTGCCGCTCAGCTACCCGTCCCTGCGCCAGCATTTCATGCGCGTGATGGGGCACAACATCGGCGAATACCAGATCCAGTGCCGCATGGAGGAGGCCGTGAACATGCTCATGCGCGGCGTGAGCGTGAAGGAAACCGCGTTCAACCTCGGCTACAAGGACCAGTTCTTCTTCTCCAAGCAGTTCCACCAGAAGCTCGGCTATCCGCCCAGCGCCATCAATCCGCTGAACCCGCGCGGCGCCAGACGGTATCTTTCGAAGGACGACGCCCCGTCCGAACCCTCGGCCCCGGCGGCGGAGACGGCGGAAGCGAAGGTGAAGCCGCTTCCCCCGGCTCCCGTGGCCGCGTCCGCCCCGGCTTCGAAAACGAAGAAAAACGGCCCCGGCTCCAGATAACGGATTTCATCCCGCCGGAAAAAGACGCGATGAATCCGGTTTACCGTCCGCTTTTTTCCTTGTCCGCACTCCGCCCATAATGTTTCAGATCCAACCTCCCGCAACCTGACAGGCAGCCATGATAGAAAGCGTTTCCATCCCCCCGGATCCGGCTCCGCAAATCAAGGCGGAGCTTTCCTTCGCGCCCTTCTTCAACCTCGCATTCCAGCAGAACGGCATCCCGGCGGTGCAGGAACTGAAGCTGACGAACCTGTCCGGCCGGCCGCTGTCGGGCGTGACCTGCACGTTCACATCGTCCCCGGAAATGATCCGGCAGAAGACGGTCCGCGCGGAAGAGCTCGCTCCCGGCGAAACGCTGGCGCTTCACGACCTCGGGATCGAACTCGATTTCGATTTCCTGGCGTCGATCTCCGAAGCCGTCAAGGGCAAGCTGAAACTCACGGTCGAACAGGACGGCCGGACGCTCTGCGAGCAGGAATACGACGTCACGGCGTTCGCCGCCGACCAGTGGACCGGACTCAGCGTCATGCCGGAGCTTCTCGCGGCGTTCGTGACGCCGAACATGGACGTGATCTCCGAGCTTCAGGCGCGCGCGTCCGAAGAACTCCGCAAGGCCACCGGCGACGCCTCCCTCGACGGCTACCGCTCCAACGACCGCAAGCGTGTGTACGAGATCTGCGCCGCCGTCTACCGCGCAGTGCATTCCTGGGGCATCCATTACGCGCTGCCGCCGTCGTCGATCGGGACGCCCGGCCAGAAGATCCGCTTCGCCGACAACATCTACCAGTACAAGCTCGGCACCTGCCTCGACACCTCGGTCCTGTTCGCGTCCGTGCTGGAGCAGTGCGGTCTGCATCCGGTCATCATGATCCAGACCGGGCACGCCTACATCGGCTGCCACCTGGTCGACCGGTATTTCCCCGACATCCCGATGGACGACCTGCAGGCGATCCGCAAGCTCGTGGACCTTGGCGAATTTCTGGTTCTGGAAACGACATCCACTGGCAATAATATCACTTTCACCAATGCGGTAGATACGGCATGTAAAAAGCATCTTAACCTCGACAACGAGTTCGAATGCGCTATTGACATTTGCTGTGCCCGTCATAATGGAATCCGCCCAATACCTCTAAAACACAGTATAAATGGAGTGGAGCTTGCACCGGTTGAAAACGATGTGGATGAACTCAGCCCGGAACATCTTCGGCCACTCCGGGAATATGTAGATATTCCATTTAATGATGAAAAAACAGACCCGCAACCAGAAAGAGTCCGTCGCTGGACGCAGAAATTGCTCGATCTCTCCTTGCGGAACCGTTTGTTAAATGTCCGCGACACAAAACAGGTTATTCCGATTGCATGTGCTGATATCTCCAAATTAGAAGATGGAATAGCCGACAATGATTCTTTTTTGATTCTGCCACAACAAGATATTCTTGATGGGAAAGACCTCTTCCATGATTTGGAACTACTCAAAAACAAAAAAAACAACGCGAAATATATTAAAAGTGAATTCATGCAGAAAAATCTGCATGCTTTGCTCCCGCCGCAAGAACTAAACAAACGTCTCGTAGCCGTCTACCGCCAGAGCAAATCCGACCTGGAGGAAGGCGGCGTGAACACGCTGTTCCTCGCGACCGGATTCCTCGAATGGAAGATGTCTGAACGCGATGCAAAATCCTATCTCGCGCCCATCCTGCTGATCCCGATCCAGCTCAAGCGCAAATCCGTCGCAGAGGGATTCCACATTTCCCGCCTCGACGAGGACACCATGATCAACGAAACACTGCTGGAACTCCTCCGCACGCAGTTCCAACTCACGATTCCCGGCCTTGATCCGCTCCCTGTCGACGACTCTGGCGTAGATGTTACTCGTATTATTCAGACAATCAGGCAGACTATAAAAGACATGAAAGGACTGGAAGTCCGGGAAGAGGCCTGCATCGGGCTGTTTTCGTTCGGCAAGTTCATCATGTGGAACGACTTGAGAGTTCGTCAGAACGATTTGCGGAAGAACGCGCTTGTGAACCATCTGATCGAGGGCGGAGGCTTCTTCGACGACGGGATCGAAGTCTTCCCGCCGGAGGACATCGCACAACATCTGGACCTGAAAAGCCTCTGCTGCCCCATGAGCGCCGACTCCTCGCAGCTGACCGCCGTGATCTACTCCGGCATGGGCAAGAGCTTCGTCCTGCACGGACCGCCCGGCACCGGCAAATCGCAGACCATCACGAACATCATCGCGCACAATTTGGCGCTCGGCCGCCGCGTGCTCTTCGTCTCCGAGAAGAAAGCCGCGCTCGACGTGGTCCACAACCGTCTCACGAAGATCGGCCTGAAACCCTTCTGCCTCGAACTCCACTCCAACAAGGCCGGGAAAAAAGATGTTTTAAAACAATTCGACGAGGCACTTCAAGTTCCAGATTGTACCTCGCCCGGTGAATGGGAGACCGTCATCGCGTCCATGGAGCAGACGCGCGAGGAGCTGAACCGCTACGTGCGCGAGCTCCACAAGGTGTACCCGAACGGACTCTCCGCCTACGACTGCTTCGCGCGGACGCTCCCGCTCGCGGAGGCGCCCGATCCCGCGCTCGCGCCGGAGACCGATTTCCTGACGCAGACGCGCGAGGACCGCGAGACCGCCGAACGCCTCGCGTCCGATCTCGCCATCGCGTTCCGGGGCACGACGCCGGACGCACTGAACGCCCACCGCATCCTGAATCCGGCCCCGTGGACGCCCATTCAGGAAAATAACATTCTGAAGTCCGCGCAGGGGCTTGCCGCCTCGTCGGAACGCCTGCAAACGGCTTTTGCGGAGGTCGCCCCGGTGCTCAACATGCCGCCGGAGTCCGCGAACATCCCCGCCATCGCGAAAACCGCCGAACTCGCCGGGCTTCTCACGTCCTCTTCGAACATCCCCGCCGGGCTGGTCTGCGCCGATTATGCCGCGCGGATCGGTTTCCTGAAGGACTATCTCCGCGACGACCGCCGCCGCGCCGAACTGGAGGGCAAACTCTCCGCGTACCGGACGGACGTCTTCCCGCAATACGATTTCGACGGCATCAGGGTGCGCATCGACGCGAACGAACAGGCGTTCTTCCTGGTCCGGTTCTTCAAAAACAACTCCCTGCTGAAAGAGCTTTCCGGGCTGAAGAAGGCCGGCGGCGCGAAGCTCACGATGTCCGAACTGAAGTCGATTCTCCCCGATGCAAAGGAATACAACGGCCTGCTGAAGACGCTGGAATCCGGCAGAAAACAGGCGGAAGACCGCCTTGGGGCGTACTGGAACGGCGGCATGCCCGACTGGAACGCCGTCGAACTCATGCTTGCCGACGCGGAGAAGATCATGACCGTCGCCTCGGCATTCGCCGGGAACGACGCGCTGTTCGAAAAACTCCGGTCCGTCCTGCCCGAGGCGACACGTCATTTCGCCGCCGGAACGGATGCCTGTGCAAAGATCAAGGCGCTTCAGGTCGCCGCGGCGGAATTCAAAACGGCGCTGGATGCGTTCGCCGCGCATTCCGAAGCCGCCGCCGCGATGGACGATTTGAACAACCTCCGCGACTCCGTACAGGCGGTCATCGACTGCATTTCCGACCTGCACTCCGCGCTGCGCTATTTCGTGCTGAAGAAGGACGCCGCCGGATTCGGCATGTCGAAACTCGCCGCCGCGCTCGAAGTCGGCAGACTCGCCCCGGATGCGTTCGCGACCTTCTGCGGCGATCTCTTCGCCTCGGTCATGCTCAATCAGATACTGACCGCGTCCCCTGTCCTAAGCCAGTTCGACGGAGCCACGCACAACGACCGCATCCGCAAGTTCTCCGAGCTGGACGACAAATATACGGCGCTCGCCCGGAAGATCGTCTTCGCGAAGCTCGCGGCCTCGCTGCCGCGCCGCCGGTCCGGCCCCTGCCCTGACGGAATCGAGCTTGGCATTCTAAAACGGGAATGTGTGAAGCAAGCGCGACACAAGCCTGTCCGCCAGCTCCTCGAACAGATTCCCACGCTCGCGCCGATTCTGAAGCCGTGTTTCCTGATGAGCCCGCTTTCCGTGGCGCAGTATCTCCCGCCCGACGCCGCGCCGTTCGACCTGATCGTGTTCGACGAAGCCTCGCAGATTCCCGTCTGGGACGCCATCGGCGTGATCGCCCGCGGCAAACAGCTGATCGTGGTCGGCGATGAAAAACAAATGCCTCCGACCAATTTCTTCCAAAAACAGGAAACCGACGATGCCGATGATGACGTGATAGATGATGCTTCAGATGTGGAAAGCATTCTGGATGAATGCATCGCTGCAAACATGTATGACACCTACCTCAACTGGCATTACCGTAGCCGACACGAATCCCTGATCGCGTTCAGTAACCATCACTACTATAAGGACCGCTTGATCACTTTCCCCTCGGCAAACACATCTGAGAGTTTCGGTGTTCGTTTCAAATTTGTCAAAAACGGAATCTATGCTCGCAAATCCTCTCGGACTAATCACAAGGAAGCGGAAACTATTGTAAAATACGTGTTCGACCGGCTGGAACACTCGCGCAGGAAACGTTCCATCGGCATCGTGACGTTCAGCCAGGCGCAAAAGGACTATATAGAAAACCTTCTCGAAGAAGAACGAGTGAATCATCCCAATCTTGAATCGTATTTCAGCGACAAGAGCACGGAACCGCTCTTCGTGAAGAACCTCGAAAACGTGCAGGGCGACGAGCGTGACGTGATTCTGTTCTCCATCGGCTATGCCCCGGACTCTGAAGGCAAATTTACTATGAACTTCGGCCCGCTGAACCGGCAGGGCGGCGAACGCCGTCTGAACGTGGCGATCACGCGTGCCAGGGAACAGGTCGTGGTATTCTCCAGCATCCACGCGAACCAGATCGATCTCGCACGAACAAGCGCAGTCGGCGCGGCACACCTGAAGCAATTTCTGGATTACGCCGAAAATGGCACTCATATCCAAAGCAAGAATCATTCTGAAGAGAGTATGTTTGACGAGACTCAAACCAAGTCATTGGATGGACAGGCGGAAGCTGTCGCCCGCTTCCTCGCCGGAAACGGCTATGAATCCGAACGCAATTTCGGCAGCTCCGAATACCGCATCGACCTCGCCGTCCGCAACCCGGACAAGCCCGAAGACTTCCTGCTCGCCATCGAGTGCGACGGCTCCTCCTACGCCGCCCAGCGCACCACGCGCGACCGCGAACATCTCCGCCCGTCCGTGCTTCAGTCGCTCGGCTGGCACACGTACCGCGCATGGAGCGTGGACTGGGCATTCGCCCGCAGGCACGCGGAACAGGACCTGCTCCGCTATCTCGACGAGCTCAAGAACGCTCCGCACGACCCGGACCCGGAACCCGAACCGCCGCAGGACGAACCGGAAGAAGATGCAGCGGAACCGGAACAGAACAGCACACCATCTTCCGAACCTGAAAATGAGGAAGAAAAAGCCGCGTCCGGTCCGCAGCACCGCCGGGATTACGTCTGCTGGAAGAACGATTCGCCGCTCAACCCGGATTCCTTCCATTTGCCGGAGACACGCGGCTTTATCCGCGCCCAAATCCTGGATGTCATCCGGACCGAGGGCCCGATCTACGAAAGACTGCTGAAAAAACGCATCACGAAAGCCTGGGGGTTCGCCCGCGCGGGCGGCAACATCGCCGCCGTCCTGAAGGAATGTCTCCCCGCGAAAGCCGTGACGACCCGCCGCGCCGATGAAACGGTCTTCTGGCCGGACGGCGTCGCCCCCGCGGAGTATTTCGACTACCGTGTCGGCACGGACAAGGAGAGCAGGCGCGCCATTGACGAGATCCCGCCCGAGGAACTTGCGAATGCCATGTGCGAAGTGCTGTTCGACTTCGCTTCCTGCGAAAAGGACGTGCTGTTCCGCGAGACGATCCGGCTGTTCGGGCTGAACACCCTCACGGCAAAGGCGCGGCAGTATCTGGAATACGCGCTCGCCGCGCTTCAGGAATCCGGCAGGATCTGAAACTCAGCCCTTGCCGAACAGGCTCTTCAGCGCCTCGTTCGCGTACCGCAGGACGGGAAGGGAAAGCTCCGGGAAAGCAACTCCGAGCACGACCGCCACGTTCAGGATCACATACAGCCAGAAGACGACCATGTACGACGTCTTCTTCCATTTGTGATGGTATTTCTTCTGGGCGTACAGCGCGCCCGGCCATCCGCAGAAGAGCTCCCAGAAACGCAGGCTGAACTCCGGAATCCGCCGGAGCTGCCGTTCCGCCTGCCGTTTATCCGTTTTGTAGAACCAGATCGTGAACAGGCTGTTCAGCACAAACGCCGTGACGATCCCGGCAAATATGGCGGCGCGCCACAGGATGCCCTCCTGAACGTCAAACAAATGCCACAGGCATAGCGTCACGACCAGCGCCGGAACGATCGCCAGCGGCCAGAAGTCGGCGACCAGTTCGGCGGCCGAACGCCGGAATCTGCCGTCGTTTCGTTCGACCAGGGTATCTCTCTCGAAATCCGACATCGTATTGCGGCGTCCGCCCCGGTTCGATCCGTTCCGCCTGTTCGGGAAATTCGTTTTTACCAATTTGTCATCTCCGGTTTTCTGCGTTCATTTTTTCCCATAAATATACTGCCGTTTCCGCGAATATCAAGAAAAAAGAAGGATGTCTCCGCGATTGAAACGAAGACATCCCAGGCCGGAGAGAGGGAGGCCGGAGAAACGATGCCCGGCCCCCTGCCCCGATTCTCTGTTCACTGTTTTTCGGAGGCGACGCCGTCCGCGAGCGCTTTCACGAACGCCGCGGCCTTCTCCACGCTTTCGCCGAGCGCCTTCACGAACCCGGAGCCGGAGATCACGCCGTCGGCATGGCGCGCCGCTTCGGCCGCCGTTTCGGCGTCCGCGATGCCGAACCCGGAGGCGACCGGAAGCGAAGTCACGGATTTCACGGCGGCGACGAGCTGCGGATAGTCGGACGGGAGCCCGTGCCGCGCCCCGGTCACGCCCGCCACGTTGATGTAGTACACGAATCCGCTCATGCCATCTACGATCTTCCGCACGCGGTCGAGCGGGGTCAGAGGCGACACCAGCGGGATCATATGCAGGCCGTTTTTTCTGCACGGTTCAAGCAGTTCGTCGCGTTCCTCCAGCGGCAGGTCGACGGGCAGGACGCCGTCCACGCCGATGCGGGCGAGTTCGGCGCAGAGCGCGTCGTAGCCGTAGTGGAGCATCGGGTTCATGTAGCTGAAGAGGATGATGCCGACATCCGGGAAGCGTTCGCGGATGCGTCCGGCGAGCGCGAGCACGTCGTTGATGCTGTAGCCGGAATCGGCGGTCTTCTGCGAAGCGGCGGCGATGACCGGGCCGTCCGCCATCGGGTCGGAGAACGGCACGCCGAGTTCGATCACGTCCGCGCCGTTTTCGATGGCGGCCGCGATGCCTTTTTCGCTCGTTTCCGGGTCGGGATAGCCCGCGGTCGTGAAGACGACGAGCGGCTTTTTCGAAGCGAAGATATTAGAAAGTCTGTCCATGATTCACCTTGTAGGTTCTGATGTTGTCCATGTCCTTGTCGCCGCGGCCGGAGAGGTTCACGACGATGATCCTGCCGCGTCCGAGTTCCGCCGCGTCCTTCACCGCCTGCGCCACGGCGTGCGAGCTTTCCAGCGCGGGGATGATGCCCTCCAGACGGCAGAGCAGGTCGAACGCCGCCACGGCTTCCTCGTCGGTCACGACGGTGTAGCGGGCGCGTTTCGTGTCGGCGAGGAAGCAGTGTTCCGGGCCGACGCCGGAGTAGTCCAGACCCGCGGAGACCGAATGGGTGTCCAGCATCTGGCCGTTCTTGTCCTGAAGGAAGTACGCCTTCATGCCGTGCAGGATGCCCACGCGGCCGCCGTTGATGCTCGCGGCGTGCTTGCCGGATGCGATGCCGAGGCCGCCCGCTTCCGCGCCGACCAGCTTCACGGCCGGATCGTCGAGGAATCCGGCGAACATGCCGATGGCGTTGCTGCCGCCGCCGACGCATGCCACGACCTCGTCCGGGAGCCGTCCGCAGCGTTCAAGGCACTGTTTCCGCGTCTCGCGTCCGATGACCGACTGGAAATCCTTCACGATCATCGGGTATGGATACGGTCCGGCGGCCGTGCCGATCAGGTAGAACGTCTCCCTGCTGGTGGCGGTCCACTCGCGCAGTGCGGCGTTCATGGCGTCCTTCAGCGTGCGGGAACCTTCCTTGATGGAACGCACCTTCGCGCCCAGCGCGTGCATGCGCTCCACGTTCGGGGCCTGACGCGCCACGTCCACTTCGCCCATGAAGACTTCGCACTCCATGCCGAAGAGCGCGGCGACGGTCGCGGTCGCCACGCCGTGCATCCCGGCTCCGGTCTCCGCGATCAGGCGTTTTTTGCCCATGCGGCGGGCGAGCAGGGCCTGCCCGATGGTGTTGTTGATCTTATGCGCGCCGGTGTGGTTCAGGTCCTCGCGTTTGAGGTAGATGTCCGCCCCGCCGCAATGCTCCGTGAGGCGTTTCGCGAAATACAGCGGCGATTCGCGCCCCACGTAGTTGCGCATCAGGTCGTCCAGTTCCGCCTGGAACGCCGGGTCCTTCTTCGCTTCGAAATAGGCGGCCTCCAGTTCGCGGAGCGCCCCGGTCAGGGTCTCGGCGACGTACTGGCCGCCGTAGATGCCGTAATGGGTGTTCATATATGGATCCTTTCAACAAGTGTTTGGATAAGTTGACTGTCTTTGATTCCCGGCGCGGACTCCACGCCGCTGGAAACGTCGATCCCGGCGGGCCGCACCTGCGCGACCGCCTCGCGGACGTTCTCCGGCGTAATGCCGCCGGCGAGCATGACCGGGCGTTTGCGGGCGAGCTTTTCCGCAAGGTCCCAGCGGCAGGGACGCCCCGTGCCTCCGCCCGAATCCGCCACGACCATCGCGCAGGGGAACGCCTCCGCTTCGGTCAGAACGGCTTCCGAGTTCAGGTTGAACGCCTTCCAGACCTCCGATCCAGTCACGCTTTTAGCGTACTCCGGCGTTTCGTGGCCGTGGAACTGAATGACGTCCGGGCGGAACTCCGCGATCAGGGCGTTGAGCTCGTCGAGCGGCATATCGCGCACCACGAAGACCTTTTTGCACGGTGCTGCGGACATCAGTTCCGCGATGCGTCCGCGCGGGACGAACCGGGGCGTGCCGGGTACGAGGACCATGCCCGCGTAATCCGCGCCCGCCCGGGCCGCTGCGGCCATATCTTCCGGCCGTGTGATGCCGCACAGCTTCAGGATCATGCCAGCAGCTCCTTCAGTTTTGCGCCGGGTTCGGCGGCGCGCATCAGCGTTTCGCCGATCAGGAATCCCGACGCGCCCGCGTCATGCAGCATGAGGATGTCTTCATGCGTGCGGACGGCGCTCTCAGCGATGACGGGTTTTCCGCATTCTTTGAGCTTGGCGATCAGTCCGGCGGACGCTTCCAGCGAGGTGGAGAACGTCTTCAGGTCGCGGGCGTTCACACCGCACAGATCGGCGGTCGCGGCGAGTTCGAGTTCGTCCTCCGTGTGGGCCTCCCCGAGCACGTCAAGTCCGAGCTCGTGCGCGGAATCCAGGAGAAGTTTGAACATGTCCGCGTCCAGCATCGCCACGATCAGCAGCACCGCCGATGCGCCGTTTGCTTTCGCCTCGACGATCTGGTACGGGTCGAAGATGAAGTCCTTCCGCAGGAGCGGGAGCGAAACGGTCGCCGCGGCCATTCTCAGGTTCTCAAGCCCGCCCTTGAAATAGAACGGTTCGGTCAGCACGGACAGCGCCGCCGCTCCGGCATCTTCGAGCTGTTTCGCCAGCACAGGCACGTCCAGATCCTCGCGGATCAGGCCCTTCGACGGCGACGCCTTCTTGAGCTCGGCGATCACATGGATGCCCGGCCCCCGGAACGCTTCGGCGAACTTCGGACGCACCGGAGCATCGGCAGCCAGCGCGGCGAGCTCGGGCAACGGCAGATCGTGTTTGCGTTCCGCCAGCGCAGGCCGGTTGCGCTCCACGATTTCCTGTAAGATGTTGTTCACGCTTTCAGCCTTTCGAGTTTTTCCATGGCCGCGCCCGAGTCGATGGACTGCGCCGCGAGCGGGATGCACGCTTTGACGGAGTCGCCGAGCCCGGCGGCGCAGCAGATGGCGGCGGCGTTCAGCAGCACGGCGCCGCGTTTGGCGGTATGGTCGCGTCCGCTCAGGATGTCCAGCAGGATGCGCGCGTTTTCGGTCTTATCGCCGCCCGCGAGCGAACCGGTGCGGAGCGCGGGATCGGTCAGGAGTTCCGCCGGGTCGAGCGTGATCTCGCGGATGCCGTCGCCGGAGAGCACGGCGGCCTGCGTGACGGCCAGACTGGAAATCTCGTCGAGGCCGTCCGCGCTGTGGACCACCAGACCGCTCTTCACGCCCAGATTCCGCAGGACCTCCGCGAAAGGCCTCACGAGGCGTTCGTGGTACACGCCCACGACCATGTGCTCGGCGCGCGCCGGATTCGACAGCGGGCCGACCAGATTGAAGATCGTGCGGATGCCGAGGTCGCGGCGGAGCGGCGCGACTTTCGCCATCACGGGGTGCAGGTTGCGGGCGAAGAGGAACGCGATGCCGTTGTCCCGCACCGAAGCCGCCAGTTTCGCGGGCTCTTCGTTCAGCTTGACGCCGAGCTCTTCCAGCACGTCCGCCGCGCCGCACTTGCCGGAGACGGCCCGGTTGCCGTGCTTCGCCATGCGGACCCCTGCCCCGGCCGCGACCAGCGCCGCAGCCGTGGAAATATTGAACGACTTGCCGCCGTCGCCGCCTGTGCCCACGATGTCGGAGCATTCGCCGGCGTTCACCGCGATCATGCGGTCGCGCAGGAAATCCGCGGCTCCGGTCATTTCCTGCACGGTCTCGCCGCGCATGGACATCGCCGCGAGCAGGCCCGCCACGGCCGCGTTGTTTTCGCCCTCGGCGATGGCGTTGACCACGGCCGCGCTCTCGGTTTCGGTCAGCGAGCCTCCGCCGACCACTTTCTTCAACGCATCGTTCAGCATGTGACGCCCGCCTCTCTTAAAAAGTTGTTGATCTGTTTCAGTCCGAATTCGCTCATGATGGATTCCGGGTGGTACTGGATGCCCTCGACGACCTCGCCGCCTTCGGGCCGAATCCGCACGCCCATGATCTCGCCGTCGTCGGTCTTCGCAGTGACGGCCATGCTCTCCGGGATGCTCGACGCAAGCAGCGCAAGCGAGTGGTAGCGGACCGCGAGGAATCCCTGCGGCAGCCCCTCGAAAAGCCCCTGTCCGTCGTGGCGGATCGCCGAGGTCTTGCCGTGCATGATGGTCTTCGCGTGGACCACCTGCGCTCCGAAGTGCGCGCCGATTGCCTGATGGCCCAGACAGACGCCCAGCATCGGGATTTTTCCCGCGGCCGCGGCGATCAGGTCGATCATGCAGCCGGCGTTCTCCGGGCGTCCCGGGCCGGGCGACAGCAGGATCGCCTGCGGATTCATCGCCAGCACGTCGGCGGGCGTGACCTCGCGGTTGCGTTTTACGACGATATGCTGTCCGGTCTTCGTGAGCATGTGGACCAGATTGTACGTGAACGAGTCGTAATTGTCAAGCATGAAGATCATGATTTGAGCCCTTTCTCCGCGAATTCCACGGCTTTCACCAGCGCGCGCGCCTTGTTGAGGGTTTCCTGATACTCCATCTCCGGCACGGAATCCGCCACGATGCCGCATCCGGCCTGAACCTTGATGCGGCCGTCACGCACTTCGATCGTGCGGATCGTGATCGCGAGGTCCATGTTGCCGTCCGCGCTGAAGTAGCCGACCGCGCCGCCGTAGAACCCGCGCGGGCCGGGCTCGAACTCGTGGATCAGCTCCATGGCGCGGATCTTCGGGGCTCCGGTGAGCGTGCCGGCGGGGAATGCCGAGGCGACCAGGTCGAACGCGTCGCAGTCGTCGCGGAGCTGGCCTTCCACGCTGCTCACCAGGTGCATCACGTGCGAGAAGCGTTCCACGTGCATGAAGTCGGCCACCAGCACGCTGCCGGGCTTCGCGGTGCGGCCGATGTCGTTGCGGCCTAGGTCGACCAGCATCAGGTGTTCGGCGCGTTCCTTTTCGTCAGCCAGGAGCGACTTCTCCAGCGCCGCGTCCTTCTCGGCGGTGACGCCGCGCGGACGCGTCCCGGCGATGGGGCGCACCGTCGAAACGCCGTTTTCGAGGCGCACGAGCGTTTCCGGCGAGGAACCGATCAGGAGCTGTGCGCCGAGCTTCAGGTAGAACATGTAGGGCGAGGGATTGATGAGGCGCAGCGCGCGGTAGATGCTGAACGGCGGGATGTCCGATTCCGCGGAGAACGCCTGCGACGGCACGACCTGGATCACTTCGCCGTCCACGATGCAGCGTTTCGCCTTCTTCACCATCTCCAGGAACGCCTCGTGCGTCATTTCCGGCTTCAGCTCCACGTGCGCGTCGGACACGTATTCGGTGCGGGCGGGTCGGCGCTGGCAGATCTTCCTGATGATCTCGGCGATGCGGTGGTTCGCGCTTTCAAATGCTTCTTCAAGGTTGGAGAAATGCGCCGGCTCGACGTTCACCACCACCTTGATCGTGTGACGCTTGTTGTCGAACGCGATGATCTCGTTCGTGAGCATGAATGCGCAGACCGGGCCGTCGAAGCCGCCCTTCGGCGCGGGAAGCTCCTCGAAGAGGCATGCCGCCTCATAGCTCAGACAGCCAATCGCGCCGCCCGGCAGCGGAGGAAGTTCCGGGTCATGCGCGACTTTTTTGCCGCCGATGATGCCGCGGAGCGCGTTCAGCGGGTTGCCCTCGAACGACAGCGCGCGGCGTTCGCCGTGCATTTCCAGGTAGGGCACGCCGTCCTCGACCGTGAAGAGCCCGTACGGGTTCACGCCCAGGAACGAATACCGTCCGAGGTTTTCGCCGCCCTCCACGCTTTCCAGCAGCGCGATGTAGTCGTCCTGCACGAAGCGTTCCAGCACGGACACCGGCGTATCCATGTCGCCCGGGATCTCGCGGCAGACAGGCACGACCTCGCCCTGCTGCGCCAGCGCCCGGAATTCGTCCAACGTTGTTTCTTTCATGTTTTCTCCTGTTGTGTGTTTGTTTTGAATTTTGTGATTGCTATGTAATATAGTTTGTTTCGGAAAAGAAAAACCGCATCCCGGTAGCCAGGTCCGGATGCGGTCTTGAAAGAAAAAGGCGGGTCAATCTTCCGATCGATCCGCCATGAGGTCAATTTTGTTTCTAAGATGCAAACAATCCAGCTCTGGCGGAATCAACGCCAGCGCCACCAGCTCGAAAAGAAGGATTTGTTTGCGTAAGTTTTCATAATGCTATTAATCTACACCCTGTTTCCGCAAAAGTCAACCGTATTTCTCAACATTTTTCGATTTTTATGAGATTTGAGGTCAAAAATGATGTTTTATGAAATTATTTGCCATCGGGAACCGGGGCCGGGTATTCCAGTTCGCCGAGGTCGAAGCCCCATGCTTTCGCGCGGTCCAGGATGCCGTGGAGCTGGTCCTTCGGCATCGTAGGTTTGCGCGACAGCACCCAGAAGTAATCGCGGCTTCCGGCGGTCACGACGGCATAACTGTAATCGGGCGCAAGCTCGATGATGCGGTAGTCGGCGTAGAACGGCCAGAAGAACGTCACGCGGAGTTCGCCGACGAGCGGTTTCGCGTCCGGGTCTTTGAGGTGGGCTTTGCCCGTTGCGGACGTCGCCTCGCCGTTGCGTTTTCCGCTGTTCAGGACCTTGACCGTCCCGTCGTCCTTGAGCGTGTACTGAGCCGTCACTTCGTCCAAGTCGCGTTCGAAATACTGCGGCAGACGCGCGATCTCGTACCATGTTCCCATGTAGCGTTCCGGCTCGAAGTCCTTCACCGCCGCGATGTCCGACGTGGTCTCGCACCCGATCAGCGCCGCCGCGACCGACGACACGATCCCGCTGATGAAAAAGCGTTTCATGGTCTTCCCCTCCCTCGTTTTCAATTCATTCCGGCAGAACACTCCCTGCCCTTTTCCATAACATACCCCGTCCCGACGGAAAATGCAATCCGATTCCCCTGCTTTTTTTGAAAAATCAGAAAGCCCCGCGTGTGTCGTGCAGTCCCGTGCTTCGCGACGGCACGGAGGCAGGAAAAAGCCCCGCACAGGATATGTTCCCATGCGGGGCGGAAGCAAAGCCTCCACTGCGGGAGTGCCCGGCTACGCTCGGGCACAGAGCAATGTCGAAACTTCGATTAGTCTTACTTCTGGTCGAGGTTGTCGAAAGCGTTGCCGAAGATCGTGCTCATGTCGCCGAGAGCTTCGCCCGGCTTGAGGGCGGCGGTGACTTCGTCGCCGGCGGCCTTGATGGCTTCCTCGGTGATCGCGCCTTCCTCAAGGGCCTTGATGCTGAGGCCGATGCGGCGTTCGTCCTTGTCGATCTTGATCACGACAGCTTCGATCTCGTCGCCGAGATTGAGTTTGTCTTTGACCTTTTCGACATGGTCGCGGGAGATCTGGGAGATGTGAACAAGACCGTCGATCTTGTTGGAGAGCTCGATGAAGGCGCCGAACGCGGTGACCTTCGTCACTTTGCCCTTCACGACATCGCCGATCTTGTAGCTCTGCTCGATGTTGGCCCACGGATCGTTCTCGGTCTGCTTCAGGCCGAGGGAGATGCGCTGCTGGGTCGGATCGATGTCGAGGATGACGGCTTCGACTTCTTCGCCGACCTTCAGGACTTCGTTCGGATGGTTGATCTTGCGGGTCCAGGACATGTCGGAGACGTGGATCATGCCGTCGATGTCGTTTTCGATCTCGACGAACGCGCCGTAGGTGGTCATATTGCGGACCTTGCCCTTGATGTGGCTTCCGGGAGGATACTTCTCGGCGAGGACTTCCCACGGATTGCGGGTCTTCTGGCGGAGGCCGAGGGAGATCTTCTTGTCGGCCTTGTTGACCTCA
>JAEEQO010000039.1 GCA_016285335.1 Victivallales bacterium
TGATGCCGCAGCATTCGTTCGGATACGCGTCGGCTCCGGCCTGCCGGATTTCGGTTTCGATCTGTCTGGACAGTTTCAGCATGGTCACTCCTCCCAGAATTCTTCCGAAAGATAACGGTTCCCGTTGTCGCAGAGGACCGTGACCACGACAGAGCCCGGCGGCAGGGTCTCCGCCAGCTTCAGCGCGGCCGCGACGTTCGCGCCCGAACTGATGCCGACCAGCACCGCTTCCTCGCGGACCAGACGGCGGGTCATCGCGTAGGCTTCGTATGTGGAGACTTCCAGCTTGATGTCCGCGATGGATTCGTCGAAGATGCCGGGCTTGATTGTCGACTCCATGTGCTTCATGCCCTCAAGGCCGTGGAACGGCGAATCCGGCTGCATCAGCACGGATTTGATCGCCGGGTTGAAATGCTTCAGCCCGCGGGTCGTGCCCATGAACGTCCCGGAGGTGCCGGTGCCCGCCACGAAATGCGTCACGCGGTGGTCCGTCTGCTCCCAGATCTCCGCCGCGGTCCCTTCGAAATGCGCCTTCCAGTTCGCGTCGTTGTTGTACTGGTCGGGGTAGAAATACTTCTCGGGATGCTCGGCGACCAGCCGTCTGCACTCGTTGTACGCGCCGTCAGAACTCTCCAGCGGGTCGGTTTCGATGATCTCCGCGCCGTAGAGCCGCATCAGTTTCTTGCGTTCCTCGGTCGCGTTCGCGGGGAGGCAAAGCGTGACCTTGTACCCGAGAGCCGTCCCGAGCGCCGCATACGCGATCCCGGTGTTTCCGCTCGTCGCGTCGATGATCGTCTTGTCGTGCGTGAGGAGCCCGCGGGCGATTCCGTCCATGATCATGGCTTTCGCCGCGCGGTCCTTCACGGAGCCGGTCGGATTGAAAAACTCCGCCTTCGCATACAGCTCCACGCCGTTCAGTTCGCGGCCGATCGAGGGCAGACGCAGCAAAGGAGTCCCTCCCACCATGTCAAATACCGTTTGTCCTGACTTCATGTCGCACCTGCTCCTGTTTAATCACAACCAATATGGTTATGTATTGTTTCAATAAAAAAACGGAACTGAGTTCCATTGGTAACGAAAATAATATACAACATTATCCCCGCTTTGTCAAGCAGAAAGCAAACAAAAATGGTAGATTTTCTTGAAAAAGGGTGTTTTGAGCTCAGTTTTCTGATGGTTTCGCATGGCAATGCGGCGAATCTCCGCGATGCCCCCAGTTGATGGTCTCGCCGATGGAGAGCACGCGCCATTTAAGGCAGTTCCGACATTTCGCCGAATTCTCGTCCAGGCACGGCTTGTTCTCGTAGAGGCGGTAGCTCCGGCGGTACTCCGTGTCGGTCACGTTCGGCATCATCACGTTCGCTCCGGCGAGGAGCCCCTGTTCGCGGCCGCGTTCGTCGAGCGCCTGCAGCGCGGTGGTCGCGGCGATATTCACGTCGTGCAGATACAGCCGCGTGACGGCGATCATCTTCAACGCCAGCGCGAGCTGTTTTTTCGCGTATTCCGGGGTGAATTCGATGTCTTTTCCGAGCGGGGTCTCCGTGTGAGGAATGTACGGGCCCATGCCGATCATGTCGAGGTCGAGCGCGTGATAGAATTCGATGTCGTGCGCGAGGTCGTCGAGCGTCTGCCCCGGCAAGCCTGACATGACGCCGCTCCCGGTCTGATAGCCGAGTTTTTTCAGGACGCACAGGCACTCCGCCCGGCGTGCGTGGGAATGGTCCGCGGGGTGAAGGGACGCGTAGAGCGCGGGCACTGACGACTCGATCCGCAGCAGATAACGGTGCGCTCCAGCCTCGAACCAGCGGCGGTAGACCTCCTCGGTCTGTTCGCCCAGGCTGAGTGTAACGCCGAACTCGTCGCCTCCGAATTCGCGGATGCGCTTCAGCACGCGTTCGACGAATGCAGTGTTCGCCTCGGATTCGAGTTCGCCGGATTGCAGGACCACGGAGCCGTAGCCCTGTTCGAAACTCCAGCGCGCCATGCGGACTACCTCGTCCTCGCTCAGATGATACCGTTTGACGAGCGTGTTTCCGCGCCGGATGCCGCAGTAATAACAGTTCTTCGAGCACTGGTTGCTGAACTCGATCAGACCGCGCAGGGAGACGACCTTGCCGACGTGACGGCATTTGAGCTCGTAGGCGGCGGCAAATAGTTCGGCGGTGTCCTCCAGCGCCAGCAGGGAGACGATCTCCCCGTGCGTGAGATTGTACGGCTTGAGCAGGGCTTTTCCGATCAGCGGATTCATGCGTTTCCCTCCCGTCACTCCGCGGATTCTATGATCCCGCCGCCCAGGACCTCGTCGTCGCGGTACAGGACTGCCGACTGGCCGGGCGCGGCGGCTGTGACGCCATCTGGGAAAACGAGCTTGTTTTCCTCAAAAAAAGCATTTCGCAGGCTCGAGGCTGAACGCACCTTCACCTGCACCCCGCCGGACGGTTCGCCCGTGATCCAGGCGCAGTCAACGAGTTTGAGCTCGTGTTGAAGCGTGTCGTCGGCGCTGCCGACCACGACTTCGTTGCGGCATGGGTTGACTTCAAGCACGTACAACGGATGTTTCGCCGCGACGCCGAGCCCTTTCCGCTGGCCGATGGTGAAATTCCAGAATCCGTCGTGTTTGCCGAGCACGTTTCCAGCCGTGTCGACGATATTGCCCTCGCGCGGCGGCGTGTTCAGAAGTTCCGCATGGTCGCCGCTGTAGAAATCCTGGCTGTCCGGTTTATCCTTCACGCTCAAACCGTATTTGGCGGCGAGCTCGCGGACTTCCTGCTTCGTCATGCCGCCGAGCGGGAAAAGCAGGTGTTTGAGCTGGGGCTGGTTCAACCTGTAGAGGAAATACGACTGGTCCTTCTTCTCGTCCACGCCGCGGAACAGATGAACCGCGCCGTTCTCCTCGTGGAGCCGGGCATAATGCCCCGTCGCGAACTTGTCGAAAGCGAGGCCGGATTTTCGTGCCAGCCGCGGCAGCACGCCGAACTTCATGAAGGCGTTGCACCGCACGCACGGATTCGGCGTCCGTCCGGCGAGGTATTCCGAGCGGAAATAATCCAGCACGACCTTTTCGTATTCGTCCGCGCAGTCGAACACGCGGTACTCGATCCCGAGCTGACGGCACAGGGCTTCCGCGTTCGCGATGTCCTCCGCCTCGCCGGGCCCGAAACACGCGTCCCTGTCGCCGCCCTTGTAACGCCCCTCGCGCCAGAGCTTCATGGTGATGCCGATGACCTCGTGGCCCTGTTCCCTGAGCAGAGCCGCCGCAACCGAGGAATCGACGCCGCCGGAGAGTCCCACGGCGATCTTCACGGCAGGATCTCCAGCATGCGGTCGATGGGCTTTTTCGCTCTGCGGCGCATGGTTTCGTCCAGCTCGATCCGGGGTTCGAGGTCGCGCAGGGCGAACAGCACGTCCTCGAGCGTGATCCGCTTCATATTGGGGCAGAGCACCTCGGGTTCGAGCGGATGGAATTCCTTTTCCGGGTTTTCCTTTTTCATGCGGTGCAGGATGCCGCACTCCGTGCCGATGATGAATTCGCGGCAGTCGGATTCCCGCACGAACTTGAGCATGCCGCCGGTGGAAAGCGCCCGGTCCGCGAGGCTGACCACGGCGGGACGGCATTCGGGATGCACCAGCACGAGCGCGCCGGGATGTTTCTCCTTCGCGGCCTGAATGTGCTCCGGCATGATCTTGTTGTGCGTGGGACAGCAGCCCGGCCACAGGCCGATCTTCCGGTTCAGTCTGGATGCGATATTGCTGCCGAGGTTGGCGTCCGGGAGAAACAGGATCTCCTGTTCCGTCGGGATCGTGGAAATGAGCTTTTCCGCGTTGCCGCTGGTGCAGCAGAGATCGACCTCGGTCTTGGTCGCGGCGGTCGTGTTCACATACGCCACGATCAGCGCCTTTGGGTGCTCCTTCCGGTATGCGGCGACGGCGTCCGGGTCCGCCATGTCGGCCATCGGACACCCGGAGAGCGGGTTCGGATGCAGCACAATGGCCCCCGGCGACAGAATTTTCGCGGTCTCCGCCATGAAGCGGACGCCGCAGAACACGATCACCGGGGCCGTGCATTCGGCGGCCTTGCGGGAGAGTTCCAGCGAGTCGCCGACGAAATCCGCGATGTCCTGAATCTCCGGCTTCGTGTAGTTGTGCGCCAGGATCAGGGCATTGCGCTTCGCCTTCAGTTCGGCGATTTCTTCCAGTATGGTCATTTGATTGGTTCCCTGAGTATGGATGATCAGATTCGGTTGTCCCAGTTCTTGAACACGACTTCCTGATGGTTGCGTCGGATCGCCTGATAGATTTCGGCGGGGGCGCGGGAGTCGTTAAGCGTAAATTGTGCGACATCGCGGTCGGCGAGCACGGCATAGCCGCCCGGCGTGACCCTCGAACCCGCGCTCATATTGTCCGCCGCGGTCTGTACGATGGCGTCGCGGAACGAGGGGGATTCCCGGGTGGAGACGGTCATGCCGCATTCGGGGAAAACGATGCGGAACGCCAGCATCATCTGTTCGAGGTCCGTTTCGTCCACCGGATGTTCCGGCGTGAATCCGCCGCTCACGGGCGTGATGCGCGGAAACGCGAACTGGATGCGGCTCTGCCAGCATTCCTTCATGAGGTAGAACGCATGAGCGGCCAGGCTCGCGGCTTCGATGCGCCACGGAGCCAGCCCCAGCAGGAACGCCACGCCGAGCGTGCGGAACCCCGCCTTGCCGGCCCTGAGCTGCGTCCAGACACGGTAATCGTAGACGCTTTTCGGACCGGCCGGGTGCAGATATTGGTAGAGGTCCTTTTCGTAGGTCTCCTGAAAGCAGATCAGCCCCTCGAATCCGGCCTCGAACAGCCTGCGGTATGCGTCCTCGTCCTGCGGCGCGACTTCGAGCGAGAGATAGGAGAACTTCTTCTTCAGACGCCGCCCGATTTCGCAGAGATAGTCCGCGGTCATGCGTTTCGGGTCTTCGCCCGCCACGATCAGAAGTGCGTCGATGCCATGCCTGCGGATGGCGTCGCACTCGAGGTCGATCTCTTCCGGCGTGAGGAATTTCCGTTCGGCGTGATGATGGATGTTGAAGTCGCAATAGCGGCAGGAGTTCACGCATGTATTGGAAATGTAGAGAGGCGCGAAGACCGAAACGGTTTTTCCGTAGTACCGCCGCCTCGCCCGTGTGGCGGTTTCCCGCAGGGCGGCGCGGTATTCAGGCTTGGCCGCTTCCGGCGAAACCAGGTTCAGGAGGTCGAAGAACGATCCGTGTTCGGCGGACAGGCTCGCCCGGACCATTTCCGGCGTGACGCGGGCATAGTAGTCGCTGATTTGTTCCGCGGTGAATTTGAGCTTGGGGAACATGTTTTCCGCCTCACTGGAAGATGTCGAAAGCGTTCATCGGGCTGGACGCCGACGCCGTGACGCGCGGGGCGGGCGGTCCCGCCTGGATTCCGAGCTCCGCCGCACGGACGGCGAGCTTGAACGCCTCGGCCATTTTGACCGGGTCCGCGGCCGCCGCGACTGCCGTGTTGGCAAGGACGGCGTCCGCGCCGAGCTCGATCGCTTCCGCGGCGTGGGACGGCAGACCGATCCCGGCATCAACGATCACGGGGATGTGGCTCTGCTCCACGATGATCTCGATCATGTCGCGGGTGCGGATGCCCCGGTTCGACCCGATGGGCGCGCCGAGCGGCATCACGGCAGCGGCTCCAGCCTCCTCCAGACGGCGGGCGAGAACGGGGTCGGCGTTGATGTACGGCAGCACCACGAGGCCGCGTTTTGTGAGGATTTCGACGGCCTTCAATGTCTCCACCGGGTCGGGCAGCAGGTAACGTGCGTCCGGGTGGATTTCGAGCTTGATCCAATTGAATCCCGCCGCCTGGCCGATCAATCCGATCCTGACGGCTTCGTCGGCGTTGCGGGCGCCGGACGTGTTCAGCATGATCTCGACCTTGCTCCGGTCGATGGCTTTCAGAATGTCGTCGTGCCCGGCGTCGTCCTCATGCACGCGGGTCAATGCGGTCGTGACAAGTTCGGTTTCCGAGGCTTCCAGTGTCCGTCGGAAAAGTTCCGATGAAGCGAATTTGCCAGTTCCGAGAAAAAAGCGGTTGGTGAACTTGCGTCCCCCGATGATGAGTTCTTTCATGTGTTCTGCTCTTCATTTTTTTAATCAGCGATTCGGTTTCCAGCGGAAAAAACAGATTCGGTCATAGTTCGTTCCCCAGCAGCAGCGCGATCACGGTGTTGGCCTCCATCGCGGCGGCGATCCCGACGCGAGGCGAAGCGGGCGCCAGTTCCGGCGAGATCCCGGAGGTCAGGTCGCCCACGAGGTAAAGATTCGCTCCGGCTTTCCGCAGCCGGATGTCGTTCGATTTGCCGAATCCGGCGAGCCCCGAGGCTGCGACGATTGGGACGCCGCGTTTCGCCAGAGCTCCGATGAGCATGGTTTTCGCCTCTGCCTTGTCGAACGCTTCGACAACGACGTCGCATCCGGCGAAAACCTCCGGGATGTTTTCCGCCGTCAGGCGGATGTCGCGGAAGTCCAGCTCCAGATCGGGATCGATCCGGCGCAGATTCTCCGCCAGAGCCTCGGTCTTCTTCCTGCCGATCTGGTCCGCGAAAAAGAACTGCCGGTTCAGATTGCTCTCCGAAACGATGTCGAAATCCGCCGCGACGAAACGTCGGACTCCCGCGCGAACCAGGTGGCTCAGCACGTTGGAACCGAGCCCGCCGAGTCCAGCGACTCCGATTTTCACCCGTTCGAGGATCGTCCGCTGCGCGTCCGTCAAGTACGGATTGACGTTCATCAGCCGCCTCCGACCATGGAAAACAGGTTGAGCCTGTCGCCGTCTTTCAGGATGATCGTCCCGAGCGGATCTTTTCCGGTCAGAATCTGGCCGTTGAACTCCAGGATCAGGTTATCGACCGCGATGTTTCGCGCTTGTAGAAACGACAGCAGATTGTCGTCTTCGGGTGAATCGACTTGTTTTTCGTTCAGTATGATTTTTGGCATGTGGTGCCTCGAAATGTTTCAGTTTGTCCCGGAAGCCTGATCGACTTCCGCCTCGCAGGCCTTCATCGCCTCGATGGTCTTCGCGATCAGGTCGTCCAGAGTCCAGCCCAGCAGGTCCGCGCCCGAAGAAATGACCTCGCGCGAACACCCGGCGGCGAACTTCCGGTCCTTGAACTTCTTCCTGACCGACTTCACCTCCATGTCCTGCACGCTTTTCGAGGGACGCATCAGCGCCGCCGCCCAGATGAGCCCGGTCAGCTCGTCCGCGGCGTACAGCACCTTTTCCATGAAGTGCTCCGGCTTCACGTCCACGGTGATGTTCCAGCCGTGCGAACAGACCGCGTGGACCAGCTCGCCCGGGGCGTCGATCTCCGCCAGCAGGTCCGGCGCTTTCCGGCAATGCTCCTCGGGGAACTGCTCGAAATCAACGTCGTGGAGCAGCCCGACGATCCCCCAGAAATCCGCTTCGGCTTCGAACCCGTTTTCGCGGGCAAAATGCTTCATGACTCCCTCCACGGTCAGCGCGTGCCGAAGGTGGAAGGAGTCCTTGTTGTATTTGGTCAGCAGGCCCCATGCTGTGTCGCGAGTCATAGATTACTCCATTTTCTATTATCACTCGCTGAAAAGCCAGGTGGAGAGGTAGCGTTCGCCGGTGTCGGGCAGGAGCGCCACGATGCGTTTTCCAGCGAATTCCGAGCGTTTCGCAAGTTCGAGCGCGGCATAGAGCGCGGCGCCGGAACTGATGCCGACGAGCAGACCTTCCTGCGCGGCGGCGGCACGCGCGGTCGCGCCCGCGTTCTCTGCGGAAACGCCGATGACCTCGGTGATGAGGCCGGTGTTCAGCACCTTCGGCACAAAGCCCGCGCCGATGCCCTGAATCTTGTGCGGACCGGGCGCGCCGCCAGCGAGGACCGGACTGGTGTCGGGTTCGACCGCAAAGATCTTCACATCGGGGTTCTTTTCGCGCAGGTATTCGCCCACGCCGGTCAGCGTGCCGCCGGTGCCCACGCCCGCCACGAACGCGTCGACTTTGCCGTCGGCGTCCGCCCAGATTTCCGGGCCGGTGTGCGCTTTGTGGTACGCCGGGTTCGCGGGGTTCTCGAACTGCTGCGGGATGAACGAACCGGGATTGGCCTCGCGGAGCTCAAGCGCCTTTGCGATCGCGCCCTTCATACCCTTCGCGCCTTCGGTCAGCACGATCTCCGCGCCGTACGCCTGCGCGAGCTTGCGGCGTTCGATGCTCATGGTCTCCGGCATGGTCAGAATGAGGTGATAGCCCTTCACTGCCGCCACGAACGCGAGCCCGATGCCCGTGTTGCCGCTGGTCGGCTCGATGATGAGCGCGCCCGGCTTCAGTGCGCCGGCCTGCTCGGCCGCTTCGATCATGGCGAACGCGATGCGGTCTTTCACGGAACTGCCGGGGTTGAACGATTCGACCTTGACAACGACCTCAGCGCCGCCATGGTTGAGTTTGTTGATGCGGACGAGCGGGGTGCCGCCGATTTTGTCGAGGATGGTGTTTGCAATGCTCATAGTATTGTCTCCTTCAATTTTATGTTGTATGTCTTCAAAAAAACAACCGTTCTGGTTGCGTATCTAACACAATATACAATATCGCGTTTCGCCGAAAAGTCAAGCGGGAACGGGAAAATTTCTCTACTTTTTTTGTAATCTTTTTGGTTTTCTGCTTGAAAACGCCCGTTTCACGGGGTATATTAAACGGCAGAAACGAAAAAAGAAGACCAAGGAGAAAGTGATTTATGAAAATCTCTACCAAAGGAAGGTACGGACTGCGGATCCTGATTGATCTTGCCACGCATGATCCGTCCAAACCCCGGCAGCTCCACGACATCGCGCAATCGCAGCAGATTTCGGAAAAGTACATCAGCCGTCTCGTGCTCGACCTGAGGAAGGCGAAACTGATCCGTTCGACGCGCGGGGTCAATGGCGGCATCCACTTGGTGAAGTCGCCGGAGGAGATTACGCTGCTGGAGATTCTGGAAACGATGGAGGGGCCGATTTCGGTCGTGGGTTGCGTGCATTCTCCCGCGCAGTGCAGACGCAACGAACTGTGCCCCACGCGCGACATCTGGGTCCAGCTGAACGCCGGCATCCGCGAACTCACGCGGCAGATCACGCTCGAAGACATCCTGAATACCTACCAGCGCCATGACGCCGAAAACGGCATCTTCGACTACTGCATCTGAGGCGCGTCGTTTTGCCCGCACTGCTCCGAGAGCGAAATCTATCCGCCCGCTGAAACAAACGTTTTGCTTTCCGTCTATACAAAATATGCCCGACGCAATACAGCCCTCAAATGGTGTTGGACCCTGCACCCGTTCCGGCATCCCATATCAAATCTGTAGGGAACCTCTATCAATTCGTTTTTGAGAGAGTGTTCGGTTTTTTGACGGTTAAAGCCGTCGATAAGGCTTTTGCTGACGCAGAAGACTGGAACAATTGCTCGCACGAATGCAAACCTCGTACTCCGATGACAAAGGCTGTTGCTGCGGGGCGTATCCTTGAAGAAGACAAGGAACGCGCCGCAAAGCTCCAAGCTGCTTTGATTGAGAAGGGAGGCGGAAGTGTCGACCCGTTCGCCCCTGAACTTCAAGCAAGCTCGAATCCGCGGTTCGAGCTTGTCCCGGCAATTCCGGGAATGGAAGGTTCGGAACATCGGCGTGATATGCTGAGGTTTCTCTCCACGGCCTGTGAAGTCGCTGGTTTTCTCCGGCGGCAAGAGCATCCATGCACTTTTGGATGTCACTCGCATTCCCGGCGGTGAATCTGTCGCAATTGCACTTTGGCTGCTCATCACAAAACGCTTACTTTCCGGTCTCTTTCAGAAAAGATCGCTTACTTTTCTTACAAAACGCTTACATTTTGGCGTTTTGTTTGCAAAACGCTTACATTTGCATCGGAGGGAGCAGGATGTTTTCCTTGACGATTTTCGTCAGGGCATCGATTTCCTCATCAGTGAGTTCCTGGAAGAAACTACGACGGCTTTTCGGGAATCTACCGTGGTTCTGCTGCACGAAAAGAATGAACTGCGTCGCCTTCTTGTCCGGCATGTCAACGACATCCCGCATACTTGAGCGTGCCCGTTCCCAGCGAACCAGATAATCCAGTTCCGGAACAAGCTCGGTCTTTATGGTCTCCTCGACAACGCCGAAGAACATCTCAACAATCTGCGTGAAGTCGATATGTCGGTAGAAATCGACCGTATCATTTTTCACGGTCATTGAACCGTCGATGTGCAAGTCGTAATCCACGGCAGGAAGCAGGCGTTTGGAAAAGTTTTCAAGCATGGCATCATAGAGCTTGGCGTTTTTGTACAGAAGCGCGGAAACGGGGAAGATGATGTTCTCCGGATTGAATCGCTTCGCGTTCAGTACATGATGAAGCAGATACCGGTGCAGGCGGCCATTGCCGTCTTCAAACGGATGGATGAACACGAATGCGAAAGAAAGCACGGCGGCGTTGATGATGGTGTCGCCGGACGATTCAACAAGGCGACCGGCTGTCTCCAGATACGCGGCCATGAATTGCGAAAGATCGCCGGGCTTCAGTCCGATGAAATGAATAAGTTCACGTCCGGGAGACAATGTCTGCCCGACATACACCTGACTGCTCCGGTAGTCGTCTTCTTTGTAGCGTTCCTCCACGATCGCATTCTGAAGCTGTAAAAGCAGCGCCTTATCCAGCTTGTTCTTCCCTGCGTCGTGAAGCACGTTCATAAACGCGACAGTTCGTTTCTGGGATGGCGTCTGCCCTTCGATTGCGTACGAGGATTTCGTTTCCTTGAGGTACAGGAACGAGTTTGCCCGGTAGATCAGCTCGGACGGATACCCGGCGATAGCCTCTGTGACCTGGGATGCGAGGTCTTTTTGAATGTATTCCCGGATGCGGGACGTCAACCTGACGACAGGACAGAAGTCCTTGTTGCCCGGAAGATTGCAGACGAGACGCTGTCGTTTGGCTTTCCACGAGTGTTCCTCATCCAGACAGAAATATTCATCGGGCGGCAGAACGTAATCGTAGGAGCCTGTTTTCAGCGGAGCGACCGGTAGCTCGCGCCCTGTAAGAAACTCGTAAAGGAACCAGAGGCGGCGCGTATAGACGCCATGCGGAGTGGCCGACACAAGGGACGCCAGTTCCTGAGCTTCGATCTTCCGGAACAGAGCATTCAGCACCTCAAGATTCACGCCTTCATGCTTGATGGCGAAGAGCAGATGTTCCTGCCATGAACCATCTGTCCGGAATCGCTCCGGGTAATGGATCTTCAAGCCGTCCGGGGTAAGCTCTTTTGATTTTGTACTTCCGGGGCCAAGATAACACCGAAGCGGCTGTTCCAGAACATTCAGGGAAAACTGGTCTATCAACTGGCTGTAGCCGATTTTTTCTATTATGATGCACCACCTGGGTTCTTTTTGTTATTTTTTGCGCATTTCTCTTTTAAAATACTTACATTTTGGCATTTTTCAAACAAAAACGCTTACAAATCCAGAAAAAAGTCAGAAAACACTTCGTCTCTCCTGCCGTGGTTCTGTATCCGGTGAAGAAGATGCTTACTGTTGCATCCCGATAGCACATCCGGGCGGATTCAGTATTTTCTGATAAAAGGATTCTAGGGGCATATTAGCACCTCGCTACAATACCGTAGCGGTCAAACAAACCCCGTCCGTTTTCCCTCCGGTCAGCTGCATTTGCAAGCCGCCCACAAAAAATGCCGAAAAAACGAGCTTTTCGGTTGCCTACAGGCAAAGACGGTTATCCTGCTGCGATTCAATCCGACAAGCCCGTTTTGACAGTTTTATCCCTGCTCAGATGGGATGCCATTTTTCTCACGTGCATAATCTGGGCAGACGTTTGGTCGAAACTGCCCAATTTTGAGTTCAAAATCGTCAGTTTGTCTTTTGAGGTGGTTTTTTCTGCTTGCAGGTTTTGCAAAAATGGTGTATGGAGGAAGACATCCCCTTACAAACTCGCAAGCATCCCCTTCCCGGCTTCCTCAAAGATGCGTTCCGATGTGGCATCCATGAATGCGCCCATACCGGACAACGCGGCGAACTGGTCGGAACCATCGTCACCGAATTTCAGCGAGATCTTGTCTGCTGTAACACCGGAGACCTTGACGCTGTTCACGCCGTCCTTGTAGGTCAGCGTGGATTCATTCCAGTTTGCTTCACTACCGGACAGGAACCACAGCGTGACGGAACCACCCGCGAGCTGTTCGACCGTATCGGTTCCCCAATTGCCGCAGAACGTGAAGACGTCGTCTCCGCCGCCGCCGTGCATGCGCTCAATCCCGATGCCGCCGGCAATCACATCGTTGCCGGACGCGCCGACGATGCGGTCGTTTCCGGCGTCGCCGAACAGGAAGTTATCGCCCTTGTTCGCCCAGATGGTGTCGTCGCCGTCGCCGCCGCGGATTGTCAGGCCGTCGCCCGTGTACTCGAACCGCTGACTGGTCATGTCCACGACGTCGTTGCCGAAGCCGGCGCGGATCTCGTGGATCTTGAACAGGCGGGACATGTGTTTTTCGATTCCTTCCGGCAGGTCGGTGAAGACATCGTCCACGAAGAGCGCGTCGCCGTTTTCGCCGTCGGACAGGCACAGCACGTTCGGATCCGCCGAGCCGAAGAACAGGTTCTGAATCCGCCCCTTGCCGTTCGTGGAGACCAGTTCGTTCGTGCCGGTCCAGTCGTTGACGGAGCCGACGTGCTGGGCAAAGCAGATGGATCCCCATGTCCCGTTCGGCGTGGCGAAGAAAACGTCGCCGTTGGCGTCGGCATCGGACTGCACGACTTTCGGCGTCTCCGGCGTATCGGAAACAACGATCTCGTTCCCGGGCGACCACTCTTCGAATGCGGCCGATCTGACACGCCACTGCCATGTTCCCGCCGGGAGTTCCAGGAGGTCTTCGGCGTTCGTGTCCGCCGCCACGCGGAGACAGTGCTGGAATCCGTCCGTGCTGTATTCCACCACGTAGCCGCCCCCGATCGTCGGATCCCAGCTCACCAGGTCCTTGGTCCCGACCGGATTCTCAATTTTCAGGCTGCCTGTTGCGAATGTCAGCGAAGAATCGTTCAGATTCAGCAGATAGGCGGTTTCGCCGACATTGAACATCGTTCCGATGCCGAGCGTGCCGAGCGTTTCGCCGGACGTGTTCTGCACCGTGATCGTGCGGTCGAACTTCGCCGCGCCGTCCGCGAGCGAATACGTCCCGTACGCCTGAGCGTCGGACACCGTGAGCGTGTAAGACGGCGTCCCCATCAGGATGGAGAGGTCGTTCACGAGTGCCTCCGCGCCCGCCTCAGTTTGCGTGAGGTCGAAATCCAGGATCGAGCCGACGAACGGGATGACGATCGCGCCGTCCTCGAACGTCATGTGTCCGGTGATGCTGGTCCCGTCGTAGATCAGAAGACTGCCGTCGGCTTTGACGACCGCCCCGCTGATCACGCCGCTGGAGACCTCGGCCATGCCGCCGGGATTGACGGTGACGCCGTTTGCCGTGCCGCCGGAGAAGACTTCGAGTCTGCCGCCCGCGTTGACCGTGGTATCGGTCGCGGTCGTCCCGGCGTGGACCGTGGCGCTGTCGGCGAGTTCCAGCCCGGAAATGGTGTTGGATGCGAACGTGACAGTTGCTCCATCCGAAATCTCGACATATCCGCCGTTCTCCAGGACTTCCGTCGCCGTGCCGCCGGAGAGGATTTCGAGCTTTCCGCCGGAGTTGACGGTTGCTTTGCTCATATAGCCGCCGTTCGCGCCGCCGGGGACGGTTTCGCCCGCCAGCGTGACGATGCCGCCGCTGATTTTCGCATTGTAACCGCTGCCGCCCGCGGCAATCGTGGCCGCGCCGCCGTCGTACACCGTGACGGAGTTGACGATGCCGCCTGAAGATACCTCCATCACGCCGCCGGAACTGATCACGGCTCTGTATGCGTAGCCCAAAGACTGAATGTCCACCCGCCCGCCGTCGAACACCGTGGCGCTGTCGGCCACTGCGCCCGCATCTACTTCAAGCGTACCGTATGTTTGTATCTCGTCCGAAAAGCCGCCGTTCCACTGATGGATGATGCCGCCCTGCGAAACGACCGACTTGCGCGCAAGCGCCCCGGAATGGATATGCAGTTCGCCGCCGTTCTCCACGAAAGCGCTGTTAATCTTTACTTCGGCATAAACCACTTGCGAGCCGCCGGACTTTACGATGCTTTTGATCGTCGAACCGCCGCTGGAAACCACATACAGACCACCGGATTCCACGGTTGTATCACGGGCATAACCACCGGCCAGGATTGTCGCCGTACCCCCGGAAGAAACCGTACAGACATACAGAATCCCCCCTGAGGACACGAATACTTTTCCTCCGTCGGCAAGCCCGATTTCCTTTGCCCAGCCGCCGTTCGAAACCCGCAGAACGCCATCCTGAAGGACCAGCAGCCCGGTCGAAGTCACGCCGGAGGAAACGGCTACATTACCTAAAATATTTTCATCCATATCTGTAAAACCCTGTATATAGATTCCGTTTTCACGGACTCCTGCGGTTGTTCAATCTCCCTCAGATCGGTCATTTTCACGTTGTCCCGCGATTCCGGCAACAGACCGGGTGTGACAAGCACAGTATCGAAGATGTCTGTTTTCAGGACTGTCCTGAATCGGACACATCAAACTGGTCCGTTTCACCCGTTGATGGAAGATTGCCCGGATGTCGGCCTTCATCACGACGTTTCCGCCGTCATGCGGCCAACCATCAGTAATTTTGCTGTTTTGGAGATTTATGATCCCCACTCATCATCATTATCACCATCAGGTACAGAATTATCACCCTTCACACAAATCGTTACAGGTTTGATGTCGAAAACTTCCGGTGTTTCGTATGTCTCTTTTTGTTTCGGTTCCGTCGAGTTCATATTCGTGTAAATCCTTTGTTTGTTTTCAGACTGATTACGCAATCGTCGAAGTTGAAACCTTGGTGAATTCCATTCTGGTCCCATTCAGTCCGAGACGGTATTCGTATCCGGTTCCTGCGGAATAATAGTATCCGTTTTGGGAATCCCAGCTCATGGCGGTCAGCGGGTCTCCCGAATCTTTTGCGTAGTTAACGGAGAAAGTGTTCGCGCCGAATCCGGTGTACGCGTCGTCCCCGGCGTTTTCAAGAATCGTCCAGGAATTGGATCCGTCCCAGTCGCCCAGATAGAGATTCAGCGTATCGCCGGTAAAATCGTTCTCGAAATTGCCGGTGAAATCCGCCTGTGTCTCATCGGTCTTTTTGCCATACGTGAATTCCCAGTTTTCGACACAGGAGAAGCTGTAGGTTCCCCCGTCCTTCAGCGAGACCGCGCTGCCGCTGCATTCAAAGTCGTTGAATCCTCTGATCTTGTTGCATTGAAGCTTGCCGTTGAATCCGGTGAACGACAGGGTCCTTTTGCCGGTAACAGAGGATCCTTCCACCTTGCCGGAAATGGGATCGATGTCATCTCCGCTGCAGCTGCCCCAGATTTCGGTGTTATCGTTGAACGTGAGGTTGGCGCCGGCTCCCGTGAGGACCAGTTTCGCATTTCCTGTAATCTTTCCCCATCCGTGGGACCCCACGACAAGGTTACCCAGACGAATCTTGTTTTCCGTGGAATCGACCGTGACCGTTACATTTCCGCCGATTATGGTTCGAGCGGAGATTGAGTTTTCCTTTTTGGAAGAGATACAGCCGCCGTAGATCCAGCTTCCGGCGGCAAACGTTCCGCCTGAAATGGTCAAGTTGACGTTGCCGTTGACCGTCGCCATGCCATCTCCATCCGTAACCGAGCCGGTCGAGTTCAGCAACCCTCCCGCAAGGCGATAGTTGAACGTGCCGCCCGAAATATAGGTGTTGATGTCGCCGTTTACCGTAAACTGGCCACGCTCGAATCTGTCACCTGCGGCGACGATGCCGGTTGTGGAAGAACCGAATATGCCGCCGGAGATTTTGAGCATATGGGCAAACGCTCTTTCGGTTTCGGGATCCACATTTACACCTGTGAGCGCATAATTGTCACTGGAGTTGCCCAAATGGATATTGCTGCCGCCAACAATGAATTTCTCGAAAGTGCCGTCCTCAATGGTGATGACGTTGCTTGCGGAAACAGAGCCGCTGGTTGCCACCGCTCTGGTGCCGCCGCACACCGCCTTGGTGAATTTTATATCCCCGACGCCTTTCTGAACAGTCGTGTTGACGCCTTGGAGTTCGATGATATCATTGAACGTTCCTTTTTCAATAACGAGGTTGGCGCTGCTCCCAGCCGCAATGCCCGCCGCAGGATTCACATCATTGAATGCGTTGACGCCGTATGTTTTTCCCTCTTCACCTGGAATAGGGGCTCCTTGACTGTAATTCCAGTCGGCGTTCACAAACACGGTTTCCGCGGATGACACCCAATATTCGTACCCACCATCAGCTGTCTTTGTGGTGTAAAGGTGGAGCCCTTCAGCGATTTCGACAGGTACTGCTGATGCTGAACTGCCGGAGAGAGAGATGATCCTCTCGCAACCGAAGCTGGAACTGGATCCGGTCACTGTAATTTTCCCCCCCTGCGCTGCACCTATTTCCCCCGCAACAATTAACGAAGAAGAGTCCATCTCAACAGTTGATTCATGGATATAAATGGAATCTGCTGAGAAGGTGGAGTTCTCTTCGATCGAAATCGTGCTGCCGGACTCCAAAAAAACCACGGCGGGGTGCTCCGCGGAGGGAACGAAACCCTCTCCTGTTGCCTCGAATGCGGCTCCGTCTGAAACACTTACTGTTGCGCCGACCGTGTCCACGACAAGAGAACCTGTTGTGAAGCTGGTTCCTTCGCCGCTGATTTCAAGTGTTCCATCGATGTCTGTCTCTCCGTTGCTTATGAACGCGGCTCCGTCTGAAATACTTACTGTTGCGCCGGACGTGTTCACGACAAGGGAACCTGTTGTGAAGCTGGTTCCTTCGCCGCTGATTTCAAGTGTTCCATCGATGTCTGTCTCTCCGTTGCTTATGAACGCGGCTCCGTCTAAAACTCTAACTTTTGAGGCGCCTTCGTCATCGACAAGAGAATTTGTTGTGAAACTGGTTCCTTCGCCGCTGATTTCAATTGTTCCGCCGATTTCTGTCTCCCCAAGGGTATTGAACTGGGCTCCGTCTTCGATGTAAAGAAAAGATTGATTGGCGACATCTAATTTGCCTGACACTGTAATGATTGAGTCATTTACAACATACACTTTACTACCCCATCCAGTGTCAAAAACATTTTCATCTGAGGATGAAAAAACCGCAAACGCGCTATCAAAAGTGACAGTGGGGGAGCCATATTGAAGCAAGAATTTCCCGAAATTCGCGGTTTTGAAGTTGTCAAGCTTCACTGTGGAAAACGTAAAGTTAACATGTGTAACAAAATCACCATAGGATGCTTGGGCAGCGCAAGTAGAAAAATAAAGATTTGAATTGGCGGGGAAATTCCATAGATTAACAAATTCCGCGGAATTGAATGCGTTAGTGCCAAATATGAGCCCGCTCACATCAAATGGGGTGCTGTCAGCGTAAGGGATCTCCTCACCTACACTATAAGTCCAGTCCGCCCTCGCGTAAAGATAAGTCGTCGCTGCCATTTCTCGTTTCTCCTCTTGGTTGTAAGGTTCGATATTTTTTTATAAAGACGTCTCAAATATACATCCGAAACCAAGCAAAATCAAGTGCGAACAATGTGGAAAACGGAAAAAATCACATTCTTTCTTTTTTTGCAATGCAAAAATACGCAACTTTTATGCTCGTGATTCAGTTTTTATGAACAATGCGTCCGTGATGCGATTGTCCACGCGGTGAAGCGCATCCCGCAAAAGCATGCGCGTGCCGGGTTCCCTGTATGCGTACGAC
>JAEEQO010000238.1 GCA_016285335.1 Victivallales bacterium
GGCGATCTGGGACATCGGGGCGAGGCACGGCAGGGAGCGGTCGGCTTCCTGGATCGTCTCGTACGCAACGGCCTTGACCTTCCCCGCCAGCAGGGCGTCGGTCTGTTCCCTGTCGGCGGCGAGGTGCAGGTAAGTGTAGAGGATCAGCCCTTCATGGAAGAGTTTGTATTCGCAGGGAAGCGGCTCCTTGACCTTGATCATCATGTCGACCAGGTGCCACACGTCGGCCGCGTTGTCGATCAGGCTCGCCCCGGCGTCCACATACTCGTTGTCGGAGAACCCGGAGCCGACGCCCGCGCCCCGTTCCATGTAGACATGATGGCCGGCGGCGACATAATCCCGGACATTGTCCGGCGTGAGCCCGACACGAAATTCATTGTTCTTGATCTCTTTGACGCATCCGATCTTCATGGCCGGGACCTGTCCTTTCTGTTTTTTTCTCGAAATTGGGGTTCTGTCCATTCGTTTTGAACAGACATTTCAGTTGTTTGCGGGAAAGGACCGCCGCATGCGATCCTTTTCTTTGCTATAAAAATAACAGCCGGATTTCATTTTTCAAGCCCCCGACCGCCAAAACGACCTGTTTTTTCCGCACTTCTCAAAATGCAGAGGCAAAGGTTGAAACGATCCCTGAAAAAGGATTCCATTCAGCTTGTTTTTTGGGAAACGGCACGTATCTTGTTCAAAGCGGATCGGGACAGAATCAGAAACGAGGTCGCAGGGTCCAGGATCGAGGGTAGAGATTCCCCCACCGAATAAATAGATTAATTCTTTAGAAAACCGCTTGACAAATGACAAAACAGGTGATATGGTAATGTTTAGTAAATAAAACATACTGCTGCAACGAGTTGCAGTTGAGCCTGAATCGTATAAAACGAAACGGGAACATGCAGACACGCCGCAGCGGCTGGATTGAACCGAAACAACATCAGTCCGTTCAAAAACCGCGACTGACAGTCTTCATTCACAAGGAGCAAGACATTATGAAAAAGACTTTGTTGGCCACAGCGCTGATCGTCATGGGCGGGGCCGCCCTGTTCGCAGGCGACGTACTCAGATTCCGCGGAGAAAACTCGCAAGGCATGTACACGGAAGAAAAGGGTCTTCTGAAGACCTGGCCGCAGGAAGGCCTGACTCCGAAATGGACCGCAAACAACCTCGGCGAAGGCTGGTCAAGCCCGATCAAAGTCGGAAACCGCCTGTATATCTCCGGCACCGGCTCCGCTCAGCGCCAGCAGCAGGGCCAGGGCGGCTTCGGCGGCGGCCAGCGACAGGGAATGGGCGGCGGCCGCGGCGGCCGCGGCGGCCGTCAGCAGGGCGCGCAGCAGGGCGGAGGTTCCAGGAAGGAATTCGTGGTCTGCCTCGACCTGGACGGCAAAGAGATCTGGAGAACCGAAACCGGGACTCCGTGGGAACGTTCGTATCCCGGCGCCCGCAGCACCCCGACCTATGCTCCCGGCGAAAAGGAGGGCGAAGGCCGTCTGCTCGTCACGTCCGGTTCCGGCGAGCTCTTCTGCCTGAACGCCGCCGACGGAAAGATCCTGTGGCAGAAGAATATCGCGAACGATTACGGCTCGAAGTTCGGCATGTGGGCCATGGCGGAATGCCCCGTCGTGAAGGACGGCGTGGTCTTCGTGACCGCGGGCGGCAGCAAGGCGCTCGTGGTGGCGCTGAAGGTCGCTGACGGCTCCGAAGTCTGGACCGCAAAGTCCAACAGCGACACGCTCGCCTACGTGACCCCGGTCATCGTCGGCGACCAGCTGATCGTGATGACCGGCGGCAAAGTGAACGGCATCAACCTCAAGGACGGCGCCGTCATGTGGGAAGACAATTACTCCCAAACCGTCGGCATGAGCGGCGGCATGGGCGGCGGCGTCAACTGCAATTCCCCCACGGTGGACGGAAACCGCTTCTTCGTCTCCGCCGGATACAACGCCGGCGGCGTGCTGTACGAGCTGAAAAAGGACGGCAAGGGCGTCAATGTCATCTGGGTCAACAAGAACCTCGACCCGCACCACGACTGCGCCGTGCTCATCAACGGCAAGCTCTACGGCTCCAACTGGGCCAGCAACGACCGCGGCAACTGGATGTGCGTGGACTGGGAAACCGGTGAAACCCTCTATGAAGTGCCGTGGAGCAACCTCGGCAAGGGCAGCGTGATCTACGCCGACGGCCTCATCTACATGTACGAGGAGAAGCGCGGCACGATCGCCATCGCCAAGCCCGGCAACAAACTCGACGTTGTCAGCAGCTTCCAGATCAACTTCGGCGACAAGGAACACTGGGCGCACCCCGTGATCTGCGACGGCGTGATGTACGTCCGCCACGGAAACGTCCTCGGCGCGTTCGACATCAAGGCGAAGTAAGCCCGCCGCATCCGTACGTTCCGGCAGGGTTTGAACTCGGGCAATTGCGCCTGATGTCCGCCCTGCCGGATTCCCGCCCAGATTTTACATCCGTATCCGTACGCTGAACTCACTTGCGCAGGAATTTTCCCTGCCTCACGCGCGTTCATTTTTCAGCCCAACCTTTCTCGCACGCGCGCACGTGTGCGACCTCAATTCGAACAAAACAAAAACACCATTTCCCGCAAGGAACAAACCATGACCAGCGAAAACCGGATCAAACCGAAAAAACTTGTGATCTGCGCGTGCCGGAAATACCGGAAACTCCCGCAGGACGTGCTGGACGAAGCCGTGAAAGCCGCGACCGCTGACGGCGTCCCGTGCGAAATCGTGCCCGACCTCTGCCGTGAGGCGGTCTCCGGCCGGACATTTGCGGACAACGAAACGGTCCTGGCATGTCAGACGCGGGCGGTCCGGGCGATGTTCGGCGCGGAAGTCAGCTGCATGGACGCCCAGAACATTTCGCCGGAAGCCTTGCGGGAGGCCGTTCGCGCGCTCGCCGCGCCGCCGGACTGGGTCCCGTGGTTCCCCGTGATCGACGCCGCACGTTGCATCAACTGCGGCAAATGCGCCGACTTCTGCATGTTCGGCGTATATGAGAAAGTCGAGGGCAAATTCCGCGTCGTGCATCCCGCGGCGTGCAAGACCGACTGCCCCGCCTGCGCCCGGATCTGCCCCGCGAACGCGATCATCTTCCCGAAGTCGAAAGAGGAGCGTCTGAACGGCGCTCTGGACGAACCAGTAACGCCGTCGCCCGCCGATCAGACCTCGTTCCGCGAGCGCCTGGAATACCGGAAGAAAGTGCGGCTTTTCCGCGACAGCTGAACAGAATTTGAGGTAAACATGAACCTGTCCGCCATTACACGGATCATGACCGGATGCTCGTTGCGGGCGCAGCGCAACCTGCTGCGGTTCGCCTGGAACGGGCACCGCACGGTCCGTGCGTTCGAACGGCGGATGAAGCGCGGCGAGCCGTTCTTCCCGGCGTTCCTGATGCTCTCCATCACGAACCAGTGCAACCTGAAATGCCGCGGCTGCTGGGTCTCGCAGAC
>JAEEQO010000239.1 GCA_016285335.1 Victivallales bacterium
GGCATCTTCCGCGTCTCCATGCGCTCCAAGGACCCGGACCTCTCCGTCGGCCGCATCGCCCGCAGCCTGAAGGGCGGCGGTCACGAAATGGCCGCCGGATGCTCCATTTTCGCAAAAACTCAGGAAGAAGCCTCCGAGGTGCTTCTCCGCTACGTCAGGAAAGAGATGAACCATGAAATATGACCCGAACCGCCACCGCCTGCCGCCGTTCACCCAGAACGGCATCCTCCTCGTCGACAAGCCGAAGGGCTGGACCAGTCACGACGTCGTCGGGTTCTTCCGCAAGCGGTTCAACGCTGTGAAGGTGGGCCATTGCGGCACGCTTGACCCGGCGGCGACCGGACTGCTCGTGGTCGTGTTCGGCAAGTTCACCAAGTTCAGCCAGAAGTTTTCCGGCGAGGACAAGGTCTACGAGGGCACCGCGCTGCTCGGCACGCGGACCGATTCGCAGGACATGGACGGCACGGTCGTTTCCACCGCCGACACCTCGCACCTGACCGTGGAACAGGTCCGCGAGGCGTTCCTGAAGTTCCAGGGCGACATCATGCAGACACCGCCGATGGTGTCCGCCGTGAAACACAACGGCGAACGCCTGTACGACCTGGCGCGGAAGGGCGTCGAGGTGCAGCGCGAGCCGAAGCCCATCACGATCCACTCCATCACGTTCCAGCGCTTCGAGCTGCCGTACGTCGACTTCACCGTGTCCTGCTCCAAGGGCACGTACATCCGCACGCTCTGCTCCGACGTCGGCGACGCGCTCGGCTGCGGCGCGGCGCTCTACCGCCTGAACCGCCTCAGAAGCGGCGATTTCGAGCTGAAGGACGCGGTCGACATCGAGACGGTCAAGACCTGGGAGCAGGAAGAGCTCAAGGCCGCGATCAACGATTTCCTTTTCAACAAGCTTTCCAAAATGCCCAGGTTCGCATTCTGATTATATCCAACGGGGGAGGACAGACCATGATCTATTTTTCGGATGCCCAGCACGAACAGTTCGACAAGGCGCTGAACGCATACGCCGGAGGAAAGCCGCGCGGCTGTTTCGAGCTGGAAGAGGCCGCGCAGGACATCGCGAACTCCATCGAATGCGACGCCGGACAGGAAAAGGACCTGCTCGAACGCGTCCGGTCCATGCTCCGGGACGACTTCCGGGTGTTCGAGAAGGACGGGCACTGCGCGCTCAGGACGAAGTTCTTCGACGGCGCGCGGATCAAGATCGTTCCGACCGGATTCGAACTGGAAAACGGCATCCTGCTGCACGGCGACCGTTTCGAGGCGTTTAATGCGGAGGAGCTTTCCGGCGACGAGTTCAAGCTCTACGTCCCCGGTTCGAGCGAACCCGTGGAAGTCGTCATGGTCCGCAGCACGTTCGCCAAGCTCGAACCGTACTACGCGCTGCTGGGGCACGGCGAGATGTTCGACGCATTCGCGGCGGAGTCCCACGACAACTACGTCCGGATGCGCTCCGCGAAGAACATCCGCAACGCCGAGCTCGACGTCCCCGCCTTCAACCTCGAAGACTTCTATTTTCAGACCAATTTCCGGCCCGGCGACATCCTGATCGTCACGATCGAAAACGCCGCGGAGGGCAGATTTTCCCTCGAATACCGTCCCGCCGAGCTCGACGCCTCGTCCGCGGACAAGATCGAGTGGATCGAGCAGTTCGAGGCCGCACTGATCGACGTCTGGCACCGCAACTACAATTACATCACGATCACGGAGCAGCTCTCATCCGGGTTCTTCTCCGCGTACTGCGACGGCCACGACCTGCTTGCACAGCCGCGCGTCTCGTTCGACGAGTTCCACCGCAACATGATCGAAGTCACGTTGAGCACTCAGGACGGCGAGACCATGTTCGTGCCGATGGATGAGACGAACGAGCCGGGCGCGGACGCCGTTCCCCATGACCATGAGCACGAACATGAGCACGAACATGACCATGACCACGGCGACGCCTGTTCCTGCGGACATCACCACGATCACACGCACGGGGAACACCGCGACGGCGTGCCGCGGGACGGCGATCCGGTCCCCGGGCTTTCCGCGAGCGATTTCTCCGCGTCCGCCGGGCATCTGGACTCGCTGGACGCGATCCTGTCCGACGTGAACGCCCCGATCGGCTACATCGAACTTTACGCCTTTACGCTCGACGCCATTGCGAACGGCGTGGACTTCAATTCTTTCCGCGCGTCCATCCTTGGCCTCATCGAGCACGATTTCGCCGACGACACGCAGGAAGTCGCATTCCTGAACTTCCTCGACGAAAACTGGGAAGTCTGCAACGAGGTGTACCACCCCGGCGAAGACGAACCGAAAGCCCCCATCCGCTCGCGTCTCGTCGAGCTGGACAATGCCCGCATCGCCCTCACGAAAGCAATCCTGTCCGGCACGGATGAAAGCCGGATCAAACGCTTCGTCTCGCGCGTGAAACACCTCCACCGCGCCATCATCGACACGTTCGCGCTGCTGAACAACGAGGCGGACCTGCCGGAAGGCCCCGAGTTCGAGGCGCTGGAACAGCGCATCGAGGACATCGAGGACGAGTGGGACGAGATCGAGGCGGATTTCGGGAACTGAGCGAGACGACATGGCCGGTACCGTACTCTGGACTTGCGAGGGGCTCCGCCTCGCCATCGGGACGCAGATTCTGCTCGACGACGCCAAGCTCTCCATTCACGAAGAGGAACGCGTCGCCCTCGTCGGCAGGAACGGCAGCGGCAAATCCACGTTCATGCGGATCGTGGCAGGCACGGAACAGCCGTCGTCCGGCGAGATCACCTGCGCGCGCGGCCTCCGCATCGCCTGCATGGAGCAGGACTGCACACGGTTTCACGACGTCTCCGTCCGCGATGCCATCGCCGAGGGGCTGGAGTATTTCAACGACGTTCACAGGCGGCTCGACGCCATGCGGCCGGGTTCCGCCGAACAGGAGAAGCTCGAACGCATCCTCACGCTTCACGACGCCTGGGACCCCGCACACAAGATCGACGTCATCGCGCAGAAACTGAACCTGCCGCCCCGGGACGCCCTCTGCGGCACGCTGTCCGGCGGCGAGCTCCGCAAGGTCATGCTTGCGCGCGCCATCGCCGCCGACCCCGATTTATTGCTGCTCGACGAACCGACCAACCACCTTGACATCGAGGCGATTACGTGGATCGAGGAGTTTCTGGCGGACTGGCGCGGCACATGCCTCTTCGTCACGCACGACCGCTTCTTCCTCGACCGCATTGCCACGCGCATCGTGGAGCTGGACCACGGCAAGTTCTATTCCTGCGACGGCTCCTACGCCGACTTCCTCGCCATGAAGGAGGCACGCGAGTACCGCGAAGACCAGGCGGAATACAAACGCCAGAGTTTCCTGCGCCGCGAGATCGAGTGGGTGCGGCGTTCCCCGAAGGCGCGCCTGCGCCGCAACCTCGGCCGCATCAAGCGCTACGAGGA
>JAEEQO010000240.1 GCA_016285335.1 Victivallales bacterium
GGGCGGCTTCGGTCCGCGACATGCCGCTGTCGTGCAGTCGCACCGTGTTTTCCAGCACCACGATGGAGTTGTCCACGAGCATGCCGACGCCGAGCGCGAGGCCGCCGAGCGTCATGATGTTCAGCGTGAATCCGCAGAAGTAGATGAGCGCGAAGGTGGCGACGATGGAGAGCGGGATGCTGATGGCGATGATGAGCGTGCTCCGGATGTTGCAGAGGAACACGAACAGGATCAGGATGGCGAGGAGGCCGCCGGAGACCGCGGTGTTCGACACGTTGTTGATGGAGCGCTGGATGTATTCGGATTCGTCGGTGACGGGGACGATGTGGAAGCTGCCTTCGAGCTCGGCGTTGATCTTTTCGAGCTCCTTGCGGACTTCCTTCGCCACGCCGACGGTGTTGGACCCGGACTGCTTGTAGACTTCGATGTAGATGCCGGGCTTGCCGTTGATGCGGACGAAGCGCGTGGCTTCCTCGTGGGTGTCGACCACTTCGGCGATGTCGCGGATGCAGACCGCGGAGCCGTCGGGGCCGACGGTGAGGAAGAGGCTGCGTATTTCATCGAGGTTGTTGAACGTGCCCATGGTGCGGAGGCGGACGTCGAGCGTGCCGGATTTCTGGTTGCCGGCGGGCGTGGTGACATTCGCGCTGCGGAGTTTGTTGAGGATGTCGGTCAGCGGGACGTGGAGGAGCTTTGCCTTGTCGACGTCGAGCAGGACGTGGATTTCGCGGTCGTAGCCGCCGCTGATGTTTGCGCTGGCGACGCCCTCGACGCGTTCGAAACGGTACAGGACGCTGTCTTCAAGATATTTCTTCGCCTTGGTCAGGTCCATGTCCGTGCTCACGCCCAGGCGCATGATCGGCATGGAGGCGGAGTTGAAGCGGATGAGCATCGGGCGGTCGACGTCGTCCGGCAGCATCTTCAGCGCGCGGTCGATGCGGTCGCGGATGTCGGAGATGGCGTTGTCCAGGTTGGTGCCCCAGGTGAAACGCACGATGACGGAGCTGGTTTCCTCGGAGCTGATGGACGTGATCTCCTCGATGCCGGTCACGGCGCTGATCTGGCGTTCGATCGGGCGCGTGATAAGCTCCTCGACTTCCTGCGGCGAGGCGTCGTCGTAGAACGTGGTGATGGAGCACGCGGGGAAGTCGATCTCCGGGAAGAGGTCGACGGGGAGATATTTCAGCGAGATGCCGCCCAGCACGATGACGATGCAGGCGAACATCGAGATGAAGATCGGACGCGAAACGGAAAAGTCGGCTAATTTCATTGCGCTTTGTCTCCGGATTCGGCGGGGGCAGCCTGCGGCTGTGCGGCAGCGGACTTCTGTTCTTCCGGCTTTGCCTGTTCGGCGGACTGCTGTTCAGCCTTCGCCGCCGCTTCGGCCGCCAGGGTTTCCGCCATGTGAAGGCGGCTGAGCTGGGAGATCTCGAGCTTCTTGCCGTTTTCGAGCATGTGGTTGCCGACCGTCACGACCGGACCCTTCAGTTCGGGCGAGACGATCTCCACGCGGGTGCGGGTCTCAAGTCCGGTTTCGACCGGCACGAACAGCGCGGTCTGGTCCTCGGGATTGATGGTGAAGACGCCGCGTTTTTCGTTCCGGGTCAGGATCGCGTTCGGCGGGATCGCCTGCGTGTCCTTGTGTTCGGAGAGGACGATGCGGACGCGGACGAACATGCCGGGGCGGAGGCGGAAATCCTTGTTCGGGATGGAGAGGATGGCGACCACGGTGCGGGTGCTTTCGGCGAGCTCGTTGGAGATCATTTCCACGGTGCCTTCGAACGTTGCGCCGGGATAGGCGTCGGTGGTAACTTCGGCCTTCTGCCCGACCTGGAGGAACCGGAAGTCGCGCTCAATGATCGGGATCCTCGCCTTGATGCGGTCGATCTCGATGATCTTCAGGATGGGCTTGCCGGGGGAGACGAGCGTGCCCTCGTCGACGTAGCGGTCGCCCACGTGGCGGATGTCGGACCCGGTATTCCACTCGGCGAAGATCTTGGTGTCGTCGAGCTTGACCTTGGCGGCGGCGAGCCTGGCTTCGCAGTTCTGGATGTTGGCTTCGCTCTGGACGAGCGCGGCTTCCTGCACCTTCATGGCGCTTTCGGCGTTTTCGAACTCGGAATCGCTGGTGGCGTTGCGTTCGTGCAGGAGTTTCAGGCGGTCGTACTGGGAGGTGCGGAGCTTGAGCAGGGCTTTCACTTCCACGTCCTTGGCTTTCGCGACCGCGAGTTCGGCTTCCGCCTGGCGGACGGACTGGTCGTAGTTGGAGTCGTCGAGCTGGGCGATGAGGTCGCCTTTTTTGATCTTGTCGCCGATGTCGAACTTCAGCGAGACGAGCTTGGCGGAGATCTCCGGGTCGATGTCGAAGGAGCTCCACGCCTGCGTGGTGCCGGAGTAGACGCGTTCGTCCAGCATGGTGATGTGCTCGGGCTTCACCACGTTCACGACGATGGCGTCCTCCGGCTTTTTCTGCGCCTTCCGTTCTTCTTCCTTGACAGATTCCTGATAACGCTGCCATGCGAACACGGCGATGGCGGCGAAACCGGCGATCAGGGCCAGCAGGACGATCTTTTTACCCATTTTTATCTCTTCTCCAAATGTTTTGGTTTTGTTTTTAATTCGATATGCGAATTATAAGTTAGCACGACTTTTAAAAAAATCAAGTCCGGGGCGCGTCATTCTTGATGTTTTAAGGAAAAAATGTAAAAAGACGGGAACGTTCCTTGATTTTAGCCGGACTTCGTGCTATTGTTTAGCGCATTGTTATCAAAAACCGAATTCTTTCACGAACCGAAGGAGAATACTCGTGGATTCCAGCTCCATCATTGTCACGCCCCAGGCGCAGGATTTCGCCAAGGACATTTCCGTGAAACCCGCCGCCGAGCCGCAGAAGAACGCCCCGAACATCACCCAGAAGGGCCCCGATCCGCAGCCGATCTCCCAGGCCACCGGCGCGCCCGACCTGGCTCCCGGCCAGAAGCCCGATCCGAAGAAACAGCCGTCGATCTACGGCGAGATCCCGCAGATCCCCGTGCTGGACGCGGTCGAGGGCATCAAGTTCGACTTCAACCACGGCATCCGCATCCTGTTCCCGCAGAACGGCAAGAACTACCATGTGACGTTCACGGACATCGACACGGGCATCATCCTGTACAGCGCGGACACCGTCCCCGGCGCGTTCATCACCAGCGTGAAGAAGTTCTTCATCCGGTTCCGCCTCATCATCCACGACAAGGGCAACGACACGCCGATTTTCACGCACGACTACGACGCCACGGGCAAGGAGGTCATGATCCAGCTCCCGGTCGGCACCATCGGCGACAGCATCGGCTGGTTCAGCTATGTGGAACGCTTCCAGCAGAAACACAAATACAAGCTCGTGTGCGTGATGACCCCGTGGATCGCGGACATCTTCAAGAAGC
>JAEEQO010000040.1 GCA_016285335.1 Victivallales bacterium
GGATTGAAGAGCGTGACGCCTTCGGGCAGGGGGGTGATCTCCGGGATGTGTGTGTGTCCGTGCGCGAGGATCGTGCCTTGGGGCACGGGCGGCACGTTCGCGGCGTTCCACAGGTGGCCGTGCGTGACGAAGAACCGGGCGTTTTCCGTGAGGATTTCGGAGAAGTCCGCCATGATGGGGAATTTGAGCAGGAACTGGTCGACGTCGGCATCGCAGTTGCCGCGCACGGCGAGGATGTGTTCGCGGCGGGAGTTGAGCAGTTCGGCGACCTTCTGCGGGTCGTACCAGCCGGGCACGCCGTTGCGGGGGCCGTGGTACAGGGCGTCGCCGAGCAGGACCAGCATGTCGGGCTTGAGCGCGTCGGCGTGTTCGAAAAGGCGTTCGAGCGTGCTCGGTACGCCGTGGACGTCGGAGAAGAAGAGCAGTTTCATGGGAAAGCCTTTCGATTATGCCCTGGCGGGAGCCGGGACGAGCTCGCCGTACAGGGTGGTCGGGGTGGCGCGGACGATCTTCACGTGCACGAAATCGCCGCTCTTGACGGGATTCGCCGGATCGGGCGTGAAGACCGCCTGTTTGAACGTGTCGGTGCGGCCGCTCCAGCGCGCGGAGTTGCGTTTGCTGGGACCTTCGACGAGGAGTTCGAACGTCTGCCCGACGAGCTTTTTGTTCGCCTCGCCGGCGCGGCGTTCGAGGTCGGCCAGCAGGATCTGGTTTCGTTCCTCCTTGACCTCCTGCGGCACGTCGTCGGGCATCTGCGCGGAGCGGGTGCCCTTGCGCGGCGAATACTTGAAGATGTACGCATTGTCGAATCCGACGCGGTCCATGAGTTCGCGCGTGGCCTGAAAATCCGCCTCGGTCTCGGTCGGGAACCCGACGATCACATCGGTGGAGAACGACATCCACGGTGCGGCAGCGCGCAGGCGGTCGGTGATGGAGAGGTATTTCGCGGTGTCGTACGGGCGGTTCATGAGCTTGAGCACGCGGTCGGAACCGGACTGAAGCGGCAGATGCACGTATTTGCAGACTTTGTCCGTCTGCGTGAACACGTCGATGAGCGCCTGCGTGAAATACGCCGGGTGCGGTGAGGTGAACCGGATGCGGCGGACGCCGTCGATCTCCGCGATGGCTTTCAGGAGTTCGCCGAACGGGGAGGGGGCGTCGTCGGGCGGCGGCGCGGTGTTGTCGAGGCCATAGGCGGAGACGTTCTGCCCCAGCAGGAAGATCTCCGGCACACCGTGCGCCGCGAGGGTGCGGCACTCGTTCACGATGGATTCCATCGGTCGGCTGCGTTCCGGTCCGCGCACGAACGGCACGATGCAGTAGGAGCAGTAGCGGCTGCATCCGCGCATGATGGAGACGAAGGCGGAGTGGGGGGACTCCGCGCCGTCGAAGCGGTGGGAGTCGATGCCGGGGGTTTCGGCGGACGCGCGGTCGAAGCATGCGGCCTTTTCGCGTTTGAGCGCGATCTGTTCCACGATCTCCGGCAGGCTGTGGATCTGGTCGGTGCCGACTGCGAAATCGAGGTGGCGGATCGACTTCAGGAGCTCGGGGCCGCGGCTCTGCGCCATACAGCCCATGATGCCGAAGATCATCCACGGGCGTTCGCGTTTGAGCTTGCCGAGGAATCCGAGCTTGCCGATCGCCTTGCGTTCCGCCTGGTCGCGCACGCTGCACGTGTTCAGGATCACGAGGTCGGCGTCGGCCTCGCCGTCGGCGGGCGTCATGCCGTGTTCGATGAGCAGCGCGGCGGCGGAATCGGAGTCGCGCAGGTTCATCTGGCAGCCGTAGGTCTTGATGTAGAACTTCATATTCGTGCGGCGGAACGGTGAAAAACTGAGGTCAGAGCAGGACGAGGTTGTTGCGGTGGACGAGCTCGTCTTCGGCGTCGCAGCCGAGGATGGCGGTCAGGTCGCCGGACTTGTGATGCGCGATCAATGCGGCCTCGTCGGCGGAGAAATTGGTAATGCCTTTGGCGAGGACCGCGCCGTCCTTCGCCCGCACGATCTTCACCACGTCGCCGCGCTTGAACGTGCCGGAGGTGGAGACCACGCCGGACGGGAGCAGGCTGGAGCCTTTTCCGACCAGGGCGTCCGCCGCGCCGTCGTCGACCGCGATGACGCCCGCGGGACGCGAGAACGAGGCGAGCCAGCGTTTGCGGGAGCCCATCTTGTGGCTGCCGTCCTGCGGCAGGAAGACAGTCCCGACGTCCTCGGCGGCGAAGATGCGCGCGATGATGTCGGCGTCCTCGCCGGAGGCGATCCAGAGCGCCTCGCCCGCGCCGTTCAGCACCTCGGCCGCCTTGAGCTTGGATGCCATGCCGCCGATGGAGAACGCGGCGTCGTCCGTGCCGGATGCGAGGTCCTTCAGCTGGCTGGTCACGCCATGCACCACGGAGATGCGTTTGCCGAGCGAGCCGTCGGGGTTCCGGTCGAGCAGTCCGTCGACTGTGGTGAGGATGATGGTAAGATCGGCGCGGATCATGGAGCCGAGGAGCGCGGCGAGCGTGTCGTTGTCGCCGAATTTGAGCTCGCTGACGGACACGGGGTCGTTTTCGTTGATGATCGGCAGCACGTCGTGCGCGAGGAGCGCCTCGATGCAGTTCGCGGCGTTCAGGTGGCGTTCGCGGGAACGCAGGTCGTCGGCGGTGAGCAGAAGCTGGGCGGCGCGGAAGTCGTATTTGCGGCATTCCGCCTCGTACATGGACATCAGCGTGGCCTGGCCCATGGCAGCGAGCGCCTGGACCTCGGAGAGGTGGCGCGGACGTTTCCTGAGGCCGGCGGCGCGCATACCCATGCCGACTGCGCCGGAGGAAACGAGGATGACCTGGCGGCCGGATTCGCGCAGGGCGTGGATCTGGGTGACGAGGCGGGCGATCGCCGACTGGTCGGCGAGGAGGCGCGTCCCGACTTTCAGGACCACGCGGCGGCAGGATTTCAGGATTTGTTTTCTGGCCTGGATGGGGTCAAGCATGGGGCATCATTCCACAAAGAGGTCGCGGCTGGCGAACTTGGGGTCGCTGGTGAGGTTGACGCCGAGCTTGCGGAGGCCGGCGGCGTCGCCCTGCGCGGGCAGGTGCGACAGGTGCATTTCGCAGCCGTTGAGCTCGGAAAGATGGTTGAGCGCGAGTTTCGCGGCGGGGTTGGCGGTGGTGCTGACCGCGAGCGCGATGAGCGTTTCCTCGAGGTCGAGGCTGACGCGCGGGTTCTTCAGCATCTTCTTGAGGTGTGCGACCGAGTCGATCACGTCGGGGGAGAGCAGGTCGAGTTCGTGCGGGAGGTTTGCGAGCGCCTTCAGCGCCTTCAGCACGCAGGCGGCCGCGGCGTGGAGCAGGGGGGAGTTCTTGCCGGTGATCATGCGTCCGTCGGGGAGCTGAAGCGCGGCGCCGCAATAGAAGCCGTCGTTGCCGTGGCCGGGGATCTGGGCGGCCTGGGCGGCGGTCTCGCGGGCGGGGATCACCACGGGACGGTCCTCGCCCTTGATGCCGAGGTTGTCCATCATGATCTGCACGCGCTGGACCGTTTCGAGTCCGGTCGCGCCGATGGCGTATTCCGCGCTGTAGCGGAACCAGCGGCGGATGATCTCCTGCTTGGACGCCTCGCGGACGACCTCGTCGTTCGAGATCGCGAATCCGACGCGGTTCACGCCCATGTCGGTCGGGGATTTGTAGACGTTGCCCTCGCCCATGATGCGCGCCATGATGCGGCGGACGACCGGGAAGATCTCGATGTCGCGGTTGTAGTTGACCGCGGTCGTGCCGTAGGCGTCCAGGTGGAACGAGTCGACCATGTTCACGTCGCCGATGTCGGCGGTGGCGGCCTCGTAGGCGATGTTCACCGGGTGGTTCAGCGGCAGGTTCCAGACGGGGAACGTCTCGAACTTGGCGTAGCCGGCCGCGACGCCGCGCTTGTGCTCGTGGTAGACCTGGGAAAGGCAGGTGGCCATCTTGCCGCTGCTGGGGCCGGGTCCGGTCACGATCACGATCGGGCGGTCGGTCTCGACGTACGGGTTCGCGCCGTAGCCGGAATCGCTCACGATGAGGTCAACGTCGGCGGGGTAGCCCTTGATGGTCTTGTGCTTGTAGACGGCGACGTTGCGGCGTTCGAGCTTGGTGATGAAGTTGTTGACCGCGGGGTGGTCCTCGTAGCGGGTCACGACGACCGCCTTCACGCTGATGCCGAGCGAACGCAGATTGTCCATGATGCGGAAGGTGTCGGCGTCGTAGGCGATGCCGAAGTCGGCGCGGATCTTCTTGCGCTCGATGTCGCCTGCGTAGATGCAGATCACGACGTCGATCTTGTCCTTCAGGCGCTGGAGGAGTTTGAGCTTGACGTTCGGGTCGAAGCCGGGCAGGATGCGGGCGGCGTGGTAGTCGTAGGCGAGCTTGCCGCCGAATTCGATGTAGAGTTTGTTCTGGAACCGTTCCGCGCGGCGCAGGATCTCGGCGGACTGTTCCTCCAGGTAGCGTGTGCTGTCAAATCCGATTTCGTTCATCGTCGTTTCCGTGTTTTCTGCGGCGCAGGCGGCCGCGTCGGTTTTTGATGTTTTTTATTCTAATAATATAACCGCAAAAAGGGCAAGAATCAACCGGGAAATGCCGTTTTTTTCGATGTGTTTTCCGAAAAACGTCCACGGAAAAAATGAGCGTTCCGGTTTCGGAGCGGAAAAAAGGCGCTGCATGCGGAATTTCCGGTTTTTTCCCGAAATCCGCTTGAAAAAACGCTCTTTCCGTGCTACATTAAACATCATTCTTCTTATGGCCGCACCGGAACTCTGATGTTTTTCCACGCCGGCCATAGCCTATCCTCCCGCGTCCGGACAAGCATCATCGGCTTGTATCATGTTTTCGGACGGGCCGGGAATGTGAAGTGTGTCCGCCTCGTACGGCGGGGCCGCGGATTCCCGGAAAAGGTCAACCACAAAGAAACCGCACGGAGACGGAAGAGTTGAAACCTCTTGCCCTGACTGGCGGGATCGCATGCGGAAAAACCACGGCGGGACGTTTCCTGCTGGAAGCCGGGTTTGCTCATATTTACGACACCGATGCGATCTGCCACGATTTGTACGACGATCCCACGCCGGAACTGCTGGACGGAATGCGGAAAAACTGGGGTGATGAAATCATTGCCTCGGGGGGCCGCATCGACCGGACGGCGCTTTCGCGGCGGCTGTTCGCGGAGAAAGACCGCGCGGACGCTTTCGCTAAGCTGAACGCGCTGGTCCATCCGGCGGTGGAACGGCGTTTGCGGGAGCTCATGCGCCGGGACGCGGTCCGCGAGGACGAACTGGTGCTGGTCGAAGTGCCGCTTCTTTTTGAGATCGGCTGGGAAAGCCGTTATTCGCATACGATCGCGATCTGGTCGCCCCGGGAAATGCAGATCGAGCGTCTGATGGCCCGCAACGGCCTGACCCGCGAGGCGGCGGAAGCGCGTCTGGGGGTCCAGATGTCCGCCGACGCAAAACTCGCCCGCGCCGATTTCGGCCTGATCAACAACGGCGGCCCGGAGCACCTGCGGATGCAGTGCTTTGCGCTGGCAGCTCATTTGAAAATACTTGCAGCTTAAATCGCTTAACATGACTTTTGATGCCATCGAACTTAATTCGTCTTTTTGATTGATCTTTCAAAAAAACTTGCCGCCGGATTCTGATTTCGCGAATCCCGGCAACGATCAACGCCAACAATTTCAAATCAAACATAATCAATACTTGTTTCTGTCAGGAAAGGAAAAACGATGTCCGACGAACTGGAAAACATGCAGTCCGAACCCATTCAGAACGAACCCGTGCAGCCGGCAGCCCCGGCCGAACCCGCCGTTGAAGCGGAAAGCGCCGAAGCGCCCGTGAAAAAGCGTCGCGGCCGTCCGCCGAAAAAGCGTGCGGAGGCGGAGGCCGCAACCGCCGAAACAGCGGCGGAACCGGGATCCGAGCCGGAGGAAAAGCCCGCTCAGCCGGTCTTCGGCTCGAAATCCGCCGCGCACGATGCCTCCCGCGACTCCGAACCGGAACCGGATTTCGGCGACGACGGCGATTACGACCCCGCATCCGTCCAGCACGTCGAATCCTTTACGCCCGGTTCCCGCGACGGCCTGAAAGTCGTCCGCACTTACAGTTTCAACCTCGACGATGACGACGACATGGACGGCGGTTCCTCGCCGGAACAGGATTTCCCCGGCGGAATACGTCCGAACGACATCGTGGTCGCCGGCATGAACGAGACCGGCGGCGCGACCGTCGATCTCCCGCCCGACGACGACAGCATCGCCTACGTACCGCCTGCGCCCCGGCCCGCTCCGGTCCGCGAAGCCCCGATGCCCGATTTCCCCGACGACGACGACATGGAGACCCGCGATCTGGGCGAGCAGGCGCCAGCCGAAGCCCGTCCGCAGGGTGAATCCGGGGATGCCGCTCAGCAGACGCCCGCAAAGCCCGCCATGCAGCAGCAGAACCGGAACAACAACCAGCAGGGACAGGGCTTCCAGCAGCGCGGCGCCCACGGCCAGAACCAGCAGAACAATCAGCAGAACCAGCAGAACAACCAGCAGCGCAACGGCAAGCATCAGCGCCAGTTCAACAACCAGAACCAGCAGAACAACAACCGCCAGTTCAACAATCAGAATCAGCAGCAGTTCCGCAAGCAGAACAACCAGCAGAACAACCAGCAGAACCAGAAGCGCCGCTTCCAGCCCGGCGGCAACGGCGGCTACAACGGCTTGCGGCAGGGCGGCGACGATCCGACCTACGCCGAAATCCGCCGCCTCATGAAGATGACGCAGCAGAACTACAACAACGGCCCGCGCGTGGAGTACGACGAAAACGGCGAACCGATCCCGCTGCCCACCCTGAATATTTCCGAACTCCAGCAGAAATCCATCACCGAACTCTGCCAGATGGCCCGCGACATGGGCATTGAGGGCGTCGGCGTCCTCGCCAAGTCCGAACTTGTCTTCGAGATCATCCGCGCCAACAGCGAGAAAAGCATCCTCGTCGGCAGCGGCTTCCTGGAGGTCATGCCCGACGGCTTCGGCTTCCTGCGTTCCCCGTACTACAGCTATCTGCCGTCCGCCGAGGACATCTATCTCAGCCCGAACCAAGTCCGCCGCTATGCCGTCCGCACCGGCGACTTCATTGAGGGCGAGATCCGGCAGCCGCGCGAGAAGGAACGCTTCTTCGCGATGTTCCGCGTGACCAGCATCAACCACCAGTCGCCCGAATGCAAGCGCGACGTGATCCCGTTCAACGAGCTGAAGCCGTACTTCCCGACCCGCCGCCTCCTTCTGGAGACTACGCCGGACGAACTCTGCGGCCGCATCGTCGACCTGGTGACGCCGATCGGCCTCGGCCAGCGCGGCCTGATCGTGGCGCCGCCGCGCACCGGCAAGACCGTGCTGCTTCAGAAGATGGCGAACTCGATCATCAAAAACAACCCGGAAGTCACTTTGATCATCCTGCTGATCGACGAACGCCCCGAGGAAGTCACCGACATGAAGATGAGCGTGAGCTCCAACGCGGAGGTCGTGAGCTCGACCTTCGACGAGCCGCCGGAACGCCACGTGCAGATCGCCGAAATGGTCATCGAGAAGGCGAAGCGCCTCGTGGAATCCAAGAAGGACGTCGTGATCCTGCTCGACTCCATCACGCGTCTTGCCCGCGCCTACAACACCCTCCAGCCTCACAGCGGCAAGATCCTCACCGGCGGCGTCGATGCAAACGCGCTCCACAAGCCGAAACGCTTCTTCGGCGCGGCCCGCAATATTGAGAATTACGGCAGCCTCACCATCATCGCCACCGCGCTCATCGACACCGGCAGCAAGATGGACGAGGTCATCTTCGAGGAGTTTAAGGGCACCGGCAACATGGAGCTTCACCTCGACCGCCGCCTCGTCGACAAGCGCGTGTACCCCGCCATCAACATCGAGGCCAGCGGAACCCGCAAGGAGGAGCTGCTGCTTCACCGCGACGAACTCCCGCGCGTCTGGACTCTCCGCAAGGCCATGACCGGCGTCCCGCCCGTCGAGGCCATGGAGGTCCTGATCTCCAAGCTCAAGAAGATGTCGACGAACGCCGAGTTCCTGATGTCCATGCCCGCCTCGAACTGAGGCGGACAATAAAACCCTCCGTCCGCGCCTCCGGCTGATGTCCGGTCTCCGCGGCGGCGGATCCCGTCCGTTTTCCGTCCGTTTCCCGTTTCAAAAAACACACTCCACGCAACTCAGGAGGTTTGATGATGAAAGCCCTGTCCCTTCTGTCCCTTCCGGTCCTTCTCGCCTGCATGCTCGCCGCAAGTTCGTTCGCCCAGGATGCCGCTCAGACGAAGACGCCTGAAAAATCCGCGTCAGCTGAAAAAGCTTTGAAAACGGACGAGAAAGCTTCGAAAACGGACGAGAAAGCTGCCGCCGATCCGTTCGCCCCGAAGCCGCCGGAAGGCATGGAGCTGGTCTGGAGCGACGAGTTCAGCGTGAACGGACGACCCGACCCGAAGAACTGGACCTACGAGACCGGTTACGTGCGGAATCACGAGGCGCAGTGGTACCGTCCCGAAAGCGCGGAAGTCAAGGACGGCTTCCTGGTCATCACGGCCGAGCATCACAAACAGCCGCTGCCGAATCCGCGCGGGAACGGGCGCAGGTTTATGTTCGGCGGCGGGGACAACCGCCCCATCGAATACACGTCCGCGTGCCTCATCACGAAGGGACTTCATTCGTTCCAGTACGGGCGCATCGAGGCGCGCATCAAAGCGCCCCTCATGGAAGGCTCCTGGCCCGCGTTCTGGACGCTCGGCATAAGCGAAAGCTGGCCGTCCTGCGGCGAGATCGACATCTTCGAGTATTACAAGGAAACTGTGCTCGCGAATTTCTGCTGGTCCTCGAACAGGGGCCAGTGGACCGCCGAATGGAACACCGTCCGCAATCCGCTCGCCAAATTCACGAAGGACGATCCGGAATGGGCGAACAAGTTCCACGTCTACGCGATGGACTGGGACGAAAACCGCATCGTGCTGTCGGTCGACGGCGTCGCGGTGAACGATTCCGCCATCGACAAGGTCAAAAACGCGCGCTACCGTTCGCTCGAAAATCCGTTCCATCAGCCGCATTACCTGCTCGTGAACCTTGCGCTCGGCGGCGACAACGGCGGCGACGTGACCAAGATTCCGTTCCCCGTTCACATGTACGTCGATTACGTCCGCGTGTACCAGAAAAAGAAGTGACGCGGAACACGGACCGCGTCTTTCCGTGTTTCCCCTCCGTGGAAAGAAAAACAGGCGAAGATGGCTTCGGATTCCTGTCAGGAGTCCTCTTCTTCCGCGAAAAGGGAATCCGCCTTTGCCAGAGACCGCTGCATCCATGCCGCGCGGTAAACCGGGCTCATCATCCATTCCCGCAGACAGTCAATCAACCAGCATCCGATAAAGATCGCTGCGATCACGCCGAGTTCACACGGTGATTCTCGCCATCTTTCGATATGAAAACATGACCACATGACGGGGACTACACACGGCACCTGATGCAGGACATAAATGCCAAGCGTGTTCCGGGCGATCCTGTTGATCGCAGGGGCCGGGAAATGAAACGAACGGAACAGGAAAAAGACGGACCCCGCCATGCCGATGCAGAAAACCGAACCGAGATCTCGGAAGAGGACGGTTTGAATGCTGTGCAGTTTGCGGAGCGGATAATCCGCCTGGATATCCCAGCGTCCCGCAAAGCAGACCGCCAGGCAGAGCGCCGCACATCCTGCAATCAAAGCCAGGATACAAACCCCCGCACGGTTCCGGTCTGCAAAAAACGGTTCGCGGATTTTCTTCCAGAACCCCGCGATCAGGTAGAGCGCGACCATGTAGGACATGTCGGACTTGACGACATACCTCTCATAGACGGAAAAGCCGGGGAGTAGGTTTTCGACCGTAGGCAAAAACACAAACACGATCAGCAGGATCCAGTAGAGTATCCGGTATCTGCGGGGAGAAAGACTGCGGATCAGCGTATTCAGAAATGGCGACAGCAGCAGAAGAAACAGATAGCAGCTGACGAACCACAGCGGACTGGATGAGAAGGGCGAAAACGCGAAAATCAGGTTTTTCAGGGATGCCGCCTGCGGATTCGCGTTCAGGAGCAGGATTGCCAGAGAAACGGTGACCGTGTAGAACAACGTTGTCAGATAGAGCCGGACGAATCGTATGCTCCTGAACGGCAGGTCGATCAGGAACCATGCGCCTATCAGGATAAACACGTTGACGCCCGAGCGTCCGAAACTGCCGAGGAACATGGCAAAAAACGAAGGCCAGGAATCAAGGGGCGCCGATACGATGGCGGTTTGCGTTTCAAAATGAAAAGCGATGATCGCCAGCATGGCGATGATCCGGAGCAGTTCAAGACTGGAGTCGCGCTGTTTCGATGCGGTCATGAAAAGCCTTTATTCTGTCTTGCCGTTTTTTTCGGAAAAGCTTAAAAGAAGAGCGCTGCACCGAGGACCGGTGCGGCGCCCGTATTCAAATAGAGAACTGCCGGATCACTCGACGAACTTGATCCAGTCGATGTACATGAGCAGGCCGCTGCGCATGTTCACGACGAGGTCGTGCACGCCGGTGATCTGGGTGGTGACGGGGGACTTGATCTCCTGCCATTCGCCGCCGTCCTTGCCGGTGATGTCGACGGTCGCGATGACCGGGCCTTCGAGGGAGTCGGCATGGATCTCGACTCTGCCGCCGACGTTGGACTGCACGCGCATGAGCACGCTGTCGAGGGGCTTTTCACCGAAATCGACGCGGTCGTATTCGACCCAGATCGGATTGCGGGAGCTGTCGTTGTTGCGGAAGACGGTCTTCCAGCCTTCGAACGGGGATTCGGTGCGGAGGAACTCGATCCAGGCGTGGTTCTGGTCCGCGATCTTGGAGTAGCGGTCAAGCTCGATCTTGTTCGTGGCTTTCGTGATGCCGACGCCGCGCTTGGTGGGGGTCACGAGGTTGATGGAGCCGTCCTCGTTGAACGTGAGCTCGTCGATGCAGACGGAGCGGTTCTTGTCGAAGTTCGGGGAGTAGTCGTTGTGGTGGTAGAAAAGGTACCACTTGCCCTTGAACTCGATCACGGAGTGGTGGTTGGTCCAGCACTGCGGATTCTGCTCCATGATCTTGCCTTTGTACTTGAACGGGCCCCACGGACTGTCGCCGGTGCAGTAGCAGAGGCATTCGTGGTTTTCGTCGACCCAGGGGAACGTGAAGTAGTAGATGCCGTTGCGCTTGAACATGAACGGGCCTTCCTTCAGGCCGCGGTTCGGCGTGTCGTGCTGGATGGTCTTCGCTTCGCCGTCGAATTCCTTCATGTTGTCTTTCAGCTTGGCGATGCGCATGCCCTGGCCGGACCAGATCAGATAGCACGCGCCGTCATCGTCGATGAAGATGCACGGGTCGATGCCGCCCGCGCCCTGGATCGGCGTTTCTTCGCAGCGGAACGGTCCGTACGGCTGGTCGGCGGTCGCGAGGCCGATGCGGTTGTCGGCGGGGAAGTAGAAGTAGTACTTGCCGTCCTTCACGTTGCAGTCCGGCGCCCACATGCTGTAGGAGTGGCGGTTCACCCACGGCACGTAGTTCTGGTCCACGATCACGCCGTGGTCGACCCAGTCGACGAGGTTGTCGGAGGAATACACGTGGTAGTCCGCCATGCAGAACCAGTCCTTGCGGCTGAAGTCGTACGGAGCGGGGATGTCGTGCGAGGGATAGACGTACACGCGGCCGTTGAAGACGTGCGCGGACGGGTCGGCGCAGTAGGCGCTGTTGATGATGGGATTCTGGGCGTAGGCCACGAATCCGGCGGACAGCGTGAAGGCCGCCGCGAGGACAGTTTTCGTGAAGTTCATGGTGGGTCTTTCTTATTTAGGGGTTAAGGAATATGAGGTCAAAACGACATCGGACGGCGGTTTTTCACCGTCCTTTCCTAAACTATACCATGCCTCCGCGCGAAATCAAGCGCGAAACCGGATTTTTCTTAATAAAAAACCGTCACAAACACCGTAAACGGTGCTGCCCCCTGTACGCGAGCGTAGCCGCGTACTACCGCAGTGGAGACTTCGTCTCCTCGGAGTGAATGGCGATGGCGGCGATCAGGCAGACGCCGAGGATCATCGGGTAGAAGAGCGACCCGACGAGCTTCAGGGACGACACGTCCAGGTTCGAGGTCTGCGCCACGCCCGCGGCGATCAGGATCTGCGCACCGTAGGGGATCATGCCCTGTACCACGCAGGACCCGGTGTCCAGGATGCTCGCGATGCGTTTGGCGGAGCAGCGGTACTGTTCGGAGAGCTCGCGCGCGATGGGGCCGGCGATCACGATCGCCACGGTGTTGTTCGCCGTGAAGAGGTTGATGACGCTGACCAGGATCAGCACGCCGAACTCGCATCCGCGTGCCGACCGAACCGGTTTCCTGATCTTCTCCATCAGGTACCCGATGCCGCCGTTGCGCCGGATGGTCTGCAGCAGGCCGCCCGCGAGGATCGCCACGATGAGCGTTTCCGACATGCCGAGCGTGCCCTGTCCGATCAGGTCGAGCATGCCCCAGAAATCGAATGCGCCGTTCAGGATGCCGGTGATCCCGGCGAGCACGGTGCCCGCGAAAAGCAGGAGCATCACGTTCCAGCCGAAGAGCGCGAAAATGAGGATTAACAGATACGGCAGGACCGCGAACGCGTGCGCCCAGGTCACGGGCTGCGTTTCGCCGACAGCCGTTGCCGAGCCGCCGCAGAAAAGATAGATCGCCGAGGTGACGGCGACCGCGGGGAGCACGATCAGGATGTTCTGCCGGAACTTGTCGCGCATGGGGATGTTCTGCGTGCGCGTGGCGGCGATGGTCGTGTCGGAGATCATGGAAAGGTTGTCGCCGAACATGGCGCCGCCGATGATGGCGCCGATCAGCATCGCCGGTGAGACGGAGAGGCCGCCCGCGAGTCCGGCGGCGATGGGCGTGAGCGCCGCGATCGTGCCGCAGCTTGTGCCGACCGCCAGCGAAATGAAGCTCGACACCAGAAACATCCCGAGCAGCATCATCGAGTCCGGCACGACCGCGCGGGCGATCGTCACTGCGCCGTCCACCGCGCCCATGCCCTTCGCCGTGGACGCGAACGCACCGGCGAGGATGAAGATCAGGCACATGATCATGATATTCGGTTCGCCCATGCCGCGGGCGTAGATCTCGACCTTTTCCCCGAGCGGGCGCTTGTGGTCCAGCACCAGCGCTGCCGCCGACGCCACCAGAAACGCCGTCGGCATCGGCACCTTGTAGAAGTCCTGCGCCCAGATCGAAAGCCCGAGGTAGAAGACGACGAAGACGAAGAACGGGATCAATGCGCGGAACCGCGGTTCGCGGCATTCCATCTGCTGTGAATTGTGCATGGCAGGGGTATCCTTGGCGAAAAACGGCGTCCGTTCCGAACCGCACGCCGGACGATTGCGAATTTCAGTAATTCAGAGGGGAAACAGAATACTATACCATCTTTGCGCGTATTTTTCAAGGCGGGAAGCCATCAGATTCCCGGCATGGAACAGAAGAACCGGAGAAGGCGAAAACGGATTTATTGGTTTTTTAAGAGTTCTTCTTCAATCTCTTTAAGATGTCTTTCTGTGTCATAGCCGTTTTCAGCTGCTTTGCGATACCATTTTGCTGCTTCTTCCAGGTTTTTTTCGATGCCCTGGCCGTATTGGTAATGGAGGCCGACTTGCCTCTGCGCAATTACTATATCGTTTTCCGCGGCCTTGTGGAACCATTTGAAGGCTTCCGACCTATTCATCATAACACCTTTGCCCTCTTCATAACACCAGCCGAGATTGAGTTGCGCGGTTGCATCGCCTTTTTCCGCGGCTTTTCGAAACCATTTTACTGCTTCTTCCAAGTTTTTTTCGACCCCATTTCCGTCTTGATAGCACCAGCCAAGTTCAAGTTGAGCCGCAGCAAAGCTCTGATCCGCGGCCATTTTATACCATTTAATGGCTTCCGCCATGTCTTCTTTGACGCCATTACCAAAGCGATAACAGTTGCCCAGATTGAGTTGTGCTTCGGCATTGCCTTGTTCTGCTCCTCTCTTGAATTGGGCGAAAGCTTTCCCGAACCATTTTGCTGACTCCGTAGCGTTCTCTTCGACGCCATCGCCGAATTCATAACAAAAACCGAGCATGTATTGTGCCTTGCCGGAACCTTGATCTGCTGCATTGTGGAACCATTTTGCAGCCTCGGTCAAATCCAGAGAGATACCTTTGCCGTGTAGATAACAATCACCGAGCTTATATTGCGCCTCAATATGACCATTTTCTGCAGCCTTCTGAAAATAGGTAATAGCTTTCTTTTTGTCCCGCTTAACTCCGACGCCTTCAAAAAAGCACTTGCCGAGCAAATATTGTGCTTCGGGATTGTTCTGTTCCGCAGCAACAGAGAAATCCATTGCTGCTACTTCGTAGTTTTCAATGGCGTAGGCGGCTTTGCCTTTGAGCAGTTCCTCCCCGCCGTCCATTTTGCTGTAATCCACATTTTTTTTTACTGCGCGGTCGCTTTCCTCGGATCTTGCTTCAATTTTGTTGTCATCCGCCGCCTTTTCGATATAGAGGCCTCTTCCCTCGGAATCCGCTTCATTAGTGGCTTCGTTTTTTTTGCAGCCAGTGAAGACAGTGACGGTTAGAAGAATAGCAAAAAGAGCGATTGTTTTGTGGTAAAGAAAAGGTGACGACATGATTATAGTTCTTTCCGAGAGATTCTTGAGGAAAAAAGATGATTCGGAAGTTGATTTCGACGACGGATTGCTGGTCACTTGCCGGATTTCAGGTTCACGGTCAGCTTTTTGCCGGAGTATTTGACCTCGGCGTCGGCCTTCGCGACGTTGCCCACGCCGGCGTTCTGCTCGTTCATGAGGCAGACGCGGAACGTGCGGTCCTTCAGCATGCCGTCGTACTCGCCCTTGCGGTCTCCGATCGTGAGCTCGCCCTTCGCATCGTCCCACGCGAACGGGATGCGCGTGAACTTGCCCTGTTCGTAGGAATAATCCTTGCCGTTGTCCTCGTACAGGGAATAGGAGCCGTCCGCGCCGGGATACACGCGGATTTCGAGCGTCTCGGGCAGTTTCTCGTCGACGTACTGCATGGGCTCGCCCCAGGGCAGGATCGCGCCGGCCTTCACGAAGACCGGGATGCGGTCCAGCGGGGTGTCGACCGTGGCGGTCGTGTACGAGACGCGGAACGGATCGTCGTCGGCGACCTTGCCTTCGCCCGCCACGAAACGTTTCCCGGTCCAGAGATCGTACCAGACGGTCGAACCGTTGCTCTTTGCGGGGAGGAAGACTTCGGCCTTGTTCGTCGCGGACGTGACCGGCGCGACAAGCAGCGACGGACCGAGCATGTATTCGGTCTCGTTCTGTTCGGTCAGCGGGACGACGCCGTTCGCGCCGGGGAAGTCGACCGCCCACGGACGCATCATCACGCCGCCCTCGAGCGCGGCGTCGGCTGCGGCGGTGTAGATGTAGGGCAGCAGGCGGTAACGGATGTCGAGGTACTTGCGGAAGACTTTCTCCGCCTCCTCGCCGTAACGCCAGAGTTCGGTCTGGCTGGTATAGCCGTGGACGCGCAGGATGGGCGCGAACGTGCTGTACTCGAACCAGCGGAGCATGCGCTCGATGTATTCTTTGTTCCTGTACTGGTCGCCGGGGCGGAAGAACCCGCCTGTGTCGGTGGTCCAGTACGGGATGCCGCTCATCATCATGCCGAGGCCGGAAATGATCTGCGTGCGGAAATCGCTCCAGGAGTTGCCGACGTCGCCGGACCAGATCACGCTGGGCTGGCGGTTCTGTCCCGCGAACGCGCAGCGGGTCAGGATGAGGGCGCGGCGGTCGGGCTGCGCCTGGCGCAGGCGGTCGTAGGCGGTCGTGTTCACGATGAGCGGGTACACATTGCGGTATTCATTGCCGCGTCCGAGCGTGATCGTGCGGTTGTGCAGATCGTCGTTTTCCGGCTCGGTGGCGTCGAACCACCAGCTGTCGATGCCGGTGGAGAGGATGTCGGAGACGATGGTGTCCCAGTAGAGCTTGGCGGCTTCGGGCTTGGTGAAGTCGATCCAGTCGGTGCCGCGGATGTAGCCGTCGAGGGCGACCATCTTTTCGGCGAACGGGTTGTCCTTGCTCGCCTTGGACCAGACGGAGAGCATGGAGTGGGCGTTCAGCTTGTGGACTTCGTCGTTCATGCCCTTCGGGTTCCCGAAACGCTGCGAGTCGAAGTGCATGGAGTTCCACTTGCCGGAATCCCACCACTGCCAGTCCTGCACGATGATGTCGACCGGGATCTTGCGGTTGCGGAATTCACGGAGATTGGAGAGCAGGTCGTCCTGCGAGACGTAGCGTTCGCGGCAGTGCCAGTAGCCGAACGCGTATTTCGGGAGCATGGGGGTCTTGCCGCAGAGTTCGCGGTAGGTCTTCATGGTCTTCTCGGCGTCGCCGGAGATGTAGACGTAGTCGATCTCCTTCGCGTCGTCGGAACGGAACGTCGTGAAATTGAGGTTGCCCTTGAGCGGACGGACCTTGAGCGATGTACGGTCTCTCGCCTCGTTCTGGACGGTTATGGTGTGTTTGCCTTTTGTGAGATTCGCCTGGAATCCGATGACCGGGGGCAGCCAGGTGTTGCGCTGTTCCACGATAAGCTTGTCGTCGATGAGGACGACATGGCGGCGCGCCATGGTCTGACCGCAGTCAAGTTCGAAAGCGTAGAGGCCGTCCGTGTCCGCCGTGAACTCGCCGGAGAGGGTGTTGTCGCGGCGGAATTCGCGGCGTCCGCCGGTCGCCGTGGTGACCTCGACGGTCTGGCCCTGTCCTTCGGCGACTTTCTTCAGTTCGATGGGCGTGTCGGCGGGGTTGAACTCCGTGCGGCTGTAATTGTGCCAGAGCAGGCCGTATCCGGCGGTGGAGTAGAGGAACGGCACGGACGCCTGCGTGTTGACCTGGATGAGCTGGCGGGGCTGGTTCTTGATGTTCAGGACGCTGTCCTGGAACTGGCCGAGGCCGAACTGGAATTCCGCGCCGGGAGATACGAATGTCGATTCGACGCAGTAGGAATCGGCGGCGGCGTCCCTTGACGGGGATTTCCCGAATTTCCGGGCGCCGACGTTTTCCTGAAGATTGGAGGACGGGTGTTTGGCGTCGGAAAAAGACAGGGTGCTGCCCTGATAGCGGACGGAAAGATCGTCGATCGTGCAGGTAAAGCCGTCGGCATTCTGCCTGACTTTCGTAAACGCCCGCGGCTTGGCGCCGGTAAGGATGAATTCCGGTTTGTTCGAGAAGGTTTTGTTTTTCGTGCTGCGGACACGGACGGAGTTGTCCGTCAGCGCGGTCAGCTCGATCAGCGTACCGTCTTTTGCGTGGTACGTGAACGATACCGGACTCAGTGGATTTACCTCCGCATCGGCGGTGTAAGCCGACTGAAGACAGGACGGGACGAACGCCGCCGCGGAGAGCACCGCGGCCACGGAGAACGCGCGCCACATCGTTTTTCTGTGGGGGATGAATGTCATGTTACAATCTCCTAGGGAACTTGATTTGGAGTGAAAAATGCGTGGAAAATATGTCCGTTTTGATGCGAACATGCTATAACATAAACGCCGCGAGGAGAATTTTCAACGTAAAAAAAGCCCGGTTTGCCGGAAAAACAGGGAAAAATGACAGGCGGAAG
>JAEEQO010000041.1 GCA_016285335.1 Victivallales bacterium
CTTCCGCGATCCGCGCTGGGGACGCGGCCAGGAGACCTTCGGCGAGGACCCGTATCTGACCGGCGAAATGGGCGCGGTATTCGTCCGCGCGCTTCAGGGCGACCATCCGAAATACCTCAAGCTCGCCGCCTGCGCGAAGCATTTCTGGGGTCACAGCGGACCCGAGTCCGAACGCCACAAATTCGACGCGAAGATCAGCAGGCGCGACGCCACGCAGACGTATCTGCCCGCGTTCCAGAAGCTCGTGACCGAGGCGAAAGTCGAATCCGTCATGGGCGCGTACAACCGCACCAACGGCCAGGTCTGCTGCGGCAGCGCGAAGTACATCAAGGAACTCCTGCGCAGGAAATGGGGCTTCAAGGGGCATTTCGTCTCCGACTGCTGGGCCATCCTGGACTTCCACCAGAGCCACAAGGTCACGTCCGACCAGACCGCCTCCGCCGCCTACGCCCTGAAGAACGGCTGCAACCTCAACTGCGGCTGCTCCTATGAAAAGCTCCTCGACGCATACGAGAAGAAAATGATCACCGACGCCGACCTCGACGACGCTCTGCGCCACGTGCTCATGACCCGCATGAAACTCGGCTGCTTCGACCGCGACGAACTCGTCCCGCTCGCGAAGACCCCGATCTCGAAAGTCCACTGCGCCGAACACCGCGCCATCGCCCTCGAGGCCGCGCGCAAGTCCATCGTCCTCCTCAAAAACGACGGCGTCCTCCCGCTCAAGCCGACGGTGAAGCTCAACCTGACCGGCCCGAACCTGACCAGCCTCGCCGCGCTCTGGGGCAACTACAACGGCTTCTCCGACCACATGACCACCGTCCTGGAGGGCATCGCCGCCTGCGCCGACCCGGCTACCAGCTTCGAGCCCCGCCAGAGCGTCCCGCTGAACGGCCCCGCGGTCGACCTCTCGAACCGGCTCTGGCTCTACGACAGGAAATACCCGGTCGTCGTCGTGGCCGGATTCGACGAGTCCATCGAGGGCGAGGAGAGCGACAGCACCGAACGCAACTCCATCGCCCTGCCCGCTTCCCAGCGGTCCATGCTCGACTTCCTCTACAGGGAAGGCTTCCGGGTCGTGCTTGTCGTGATGGCGGGCTCCCCGATCGACCTCCGCGAGGATGTGAAGAAGGCCGCCGCCATCGTGTACGCCTCCTATCCCGGCGAAGCGGGCGGCACGGCGATTGGCGAAATCCTCTTCGGCAAAACATGCCCCTCCGGCCGTCTTCCGTTCACTTTCCCGAAAAACCCGGACAAGCTCCCCGATTATCACGACTACAACATGGCCGGCCGCACGTACCGTTACATGAAGAACAACATCCTCTTCCCGTTCGGGTTCGGCCTCAGCTACACGTCGTTTGCCTACTCCAACGCCCGCGTCGTCGATTCTTTGACGAAGAAGGGCCGCGTGACCGTGTCCGCGAACGTCACAAACGTCGGCGACTGCGACGGCGACGAGGTCGTCCAGCTCTACATCAGCCATACGAAACCCGGCGTGGAAGCGCCGCTTGTCGAGCTCAAAGGCTTCAGGCGCGTCCACCTCGCGAAAGGCGAATCTGTTCGCGTCGTGTTCGAGATCCCCGCCGAGGCGTTCCAGCTCGTCGACGCCCAGGGACGCTGGTTCATGCCGGAGGATGACGTGGAGATCTTCTTCGGGCACGACAGCCGCACGCTGGCTTCGAAGATTCTCACGGTCAAGCTCGCGAAGTAACAGGTTTCATACCCGTTTACCCTGGCGGCAGGACATCCCGCCAACTCTGCATAAGGCTGTTCGAAATCCCGTCGGACAGCCTTTTCTTTGCGGAAAAATGCCGCGTACACTTGCATTTCACGCGCAGGCGTTCTATATTTACATGCTATATTTGACTGAAAACCCCGTCAGAAATGGAGAAAACCGAAATTATGGACTACGATTTCACCGCCATTGAAGCGAAATGGCAGAAATACTGGGACGAACACCAGACGTTCCAGGTCAAGGAAGATCCCGCGAAGAAGAAACTCTACGTGCTGGACATGTTCCCCTACCCCAGCGGAGCCGGACTCCACGTCGGCCACCCGGAGGGCTACACCGCCACGGACATCTATTCGCGTTTCAAGCGTATGAACGGCTTCAACGTGCTGCACCCGATGGGCTGGGACGCGTTCGGGCTCCCCGCCGAACAGTTCGCCATCGAGACCGGCACGCATCCGTCCGTCACGACCGCGAAGAACGTGGCGAACTTCAAGCGCCAGATCAAGGCGCTCGGGTTCAGCTACGACTGGAGCCGCGAGATCAACACCACCGATCCGAAATACTTCCGCTGGACCCAGTGGATCTTCCTCCAGCTCTACAAGAAGGGCCTCGCCTACATCGACGAAGTGCCCGTGAACTGGTGCCCCGCGCTTGGCACCGTGCTTGCCAATGAAGAGGTCATCGACGGCCGCAGCGAACGCGGCAACCATCCCGTCATCCGCCGTCCCATGAAGCAGTGGGTCCTGAAGATCACCGCTTATGCCGAACGCCTCCTCGCCGACCTCGACGGGCTCGACTGGCCGGAAGGCATCAAGGAGATGCAGCGGAACTGGATCGGCCGCAGCGAAGGCGCGGAGGTCGTGTTCCAGCTCGACGGACACCCCGGCAAGTCCCTGACCGTGTTCACCACGCGTCCCGACACCCTTTTCGGCGCGACCTATATGGTCCTCTGCCCCGAACACGAGCTCGTCGACGAGATCACCACGCCGGAACACGCCGAAGAAGTCGCCGCCTACAAGAAGCGCACCGCCTCCATGAGCGACCTGGAACGCACCGGCCTCAACAACGAGAAGACCGGCGCGTTCACCGGCGCGTACGCCATCGACCCGGTCAACGGCGCGCGCATCCCGATCTGGATTTCCGACTACGTTCTGGCGTCCTACGGCACAGGTGCTATCATGGCTGTGCCCGCCCACGACGACCGCGACTTCGCGTTCGCGCAGAAGTTCGACATCCCGGTCATCTGCGTGATCCGGCCCGACGAGGCCGCCGCCGCGAAAGACAAGGTCGACATCGACGGCGTGCTGGCGGGCAAAGTCTGCTGGATCGGCGACGGCCCGCTGATGAACTCCGCGAACGCCGACGGCCTGGACCTGAACGGCCTGCATGTGGACGCCGCCAAGAAGCGCATCATCGACTGGCTGGAATCCAAGGGCATCGGCAAGCGCACCGTGAACTACAAGCTCCGCGACTGGCTCTTCAGCCGCCAGCGTTACTGGGGCGAACCCTTCCCGATCATCATCATGGACAGCGGCGAGATCCGCATGGTCCCCGAAAGCGAACTCCCGCTCACTCTGCCCGACATGAAGGACTTCAAGCCCTCCGGGAACGGCGAATCCCCGCTCGCCAACGCCGCCGGCTGGGTCGACTACACCGACCCGGTGACCGGCGAACACGGCCGCCGCGAGACCAACACCATGCCGCAGTGGGCAGGTTCCTGCTGGTACTATCTGCGCTACATCGACCCGCACAACGACCAGGCGTTCATCGACCCGGCGAAGGAGAAATACTGGATGCCGGTCGACCTGTACGTCGGCGGCGCGGAACATGCCGTGCTGCACCTGCTCTACGCCCGCTTCTGGCATAAGGTCCTGTACGATCTGGGCCTGGTCTCCACGAAGGAACCGTTCCAAAAGCTCGTCAATCAGGGCATGATCCTCGGCACGTCCTACAAAGACGCACGCGGCGCGCTGGTCCCGACCAATCTCGTCGACCTCACCGGTCCGGAGCCCAGGCACAAGGAGACCGGCGAAAAGCTCGTCGAATTCCCCGCGAAGATGTCCAAGTCGCTCCGCAACGTGGTCAACCCGGACGATGTGGTCCGCGAGTACGGCGCGGACAGCATGCGCCTGTATGAAATGTTCATGGGCCCGCTGGAGGCCGTCAAGCCGTGGAACACCCGCGGCGTGGAAGGCGTGTTCCGCTTCCTGAAACGCTCCTGGCGCATGATCATGCAGACGCCGGTCGTGGACGAACCCGTCCCCGCCAACCTGCGCCGCCTGCTCCACGCGACCATCAAGAAGGTCACCGAAGACACCGACACGCTGAATTTCAATACGGCGATCAGCCAGATGATGATCTTCCTCAACGACTTCTCCAAGCTCGAAAAAATGCCGCGCGAAGCCGCCGAGACATTCGTCCTGCTACTCGCTCCGTACGCGCCGCATATCGCGGAGGAAATGTGGGAAGGGCTCGGCAAGCAGGCGCCCGTCTCCCTCGCGCAGTGGCCGAGCGTCGACGAAGCCCACCTGCAGGTCGAGGAACACGAGATCCTCGTGCAGATCTGCGGCAAGCCGAAAGTCCGCATCATGATGCCCGCCTCCCTTACCGCCGACGAAATGCAGAAGAAGGCGCTGGAGGATCCCGAGGTCGCCGCCGCGCTCGCCGGAAAGACCGTCGTAAAAGTCATCGCCGTCCCCGGACGCCTTGTCAACATCGTAGCGAAGTGATACCTATGGACCCGGATAAAGAATACATCGAACTTTTCGAGCAGTACACCCCCGTCTGCATCGACCTCGGCCCGGGCGTCATGAACGACCTTTCCGCAGAGTTCCTGCTCTCCGAAGAGACGCCCGTCGTGACGTTCGTGATCGGCGGCGAATCCCTCACGAAATGCGGCGCGCGCGACGACATGACGAATGTGATGCTGCTCTCCGGTTTCGAGTCGCGCATGGTAAGCGGCATCCCCGCGGAACCCGACCTGGACGACGTCGCCCGCATCCTCGAAGCCATTCGGGAAAGCGGGTCGACGGAAGTCGTCGCCATCGGCGGCGGCAGCGTGATCGACGCGGCGAAAGCCGCCTGGGCCGCTTACCAGACCGGGCTCGACGTCTCCGAGCTTTTCGGCTCCGGGAAGATCACGAAAAAGTTCCCCGGAAAGGAGTTCAAGCGCGTCATCGCGGTCCCGACCACCGCCGGCACGGGGTCCGAAGTCACGCCGTACTCGAACATCGTCGACCGCGCGGCGAACGTCAAGCGCCTCATTGCGGACCGGCAGATCGTCCCGCGCATGGCGCTGATCGACCCGGCTTACGGACGCTCCATGCCCCCTGCCCTCACCGCGACCACCGCGCTCGACGCGCTCACGCACAACGTCGAAGCGCTGCTGAACGTCAAAGTCCCCGAAACGCAGTTCGCGACGAACCGCTGGGCCGTCTATGCGGTCCGCCTTATCGTCGAGAATCTGCCGCTTGTGTTCCGCGACCCGAACGACGTCAACGCGCGCGAATGCCTCTGCGCCGCCGCCACCATCGGCGGGATGCAGATCGCGGACCGTCCGACCTCGCTCCCGCACCTCGGCAGCTTCTCGTTTTTCGGACAGGTCCCGCACGGGATCGCCGCCTCGATGCTTCTGCCGCCCTTCTGGCGCTACTACCTCGCGGAGCCGAAAGCCGCCGAACGCACCATGCTGCTGGCGGACGTGTTCCCCTCGGAGAAAACGCAGAAGACGCCGGAAGACGTGGTCAATGCGGCCGCCGCGTTCATCGCGCAGTATTCCGGCGTACCGAAACTCTCCGCCCTGCCCTGCTTCAATGCCGCCATGGTCGAAAAGATCGCGTCCGACGCGGTCAAGAACCCCATGAAACTCGCCTCGGCGCCGCGTCCGGTCGACCCGGAATCCGCCGCCGGGATCATTTCCGGAATTTTGAAACAGGAGCTCTGACCATGAAGATCGTGTTCGCGCCCGACAAGTTCAAGATGTGCATGAAAAGCGCCACGGTCTGCCGTGTGCTGCAAAACGCTTTCCGTACTGTCATGCCGGACGCCGAACTCGTTTCCGTGCCCGTTTCCGACGGCGGCGAAGGCATGACCCGCGCCCTTGCCGCCGCGCTTCACGGCGAACTCCACACGGTCAAAGTCACAGGCCCGGACGGCAGACCCGTCGAAGCCGAATTCGCGCTCATCAACAACGGCCTGACCGCCGTCTTCGAAATGGCGTCCGCCAGCGGGCTCTACCTCGTGGAACCGATCAAACGCGACCCGATGACCGCCACGACCTACGGCACGGGCGAAGTCATCCGTGCCATCCTGGACCTCGGCGTCCGCGACATCCTGATCGGCCTCGGCGGATCCGCCACGGTCGACGGCGGCGCGGGCATGGCGCAGGCGCTCGGCTACAGCCTGCTCGACGTGGGCGGACGCGAACTGCCGCGTGGCGGCGGCGCGCTCCACATGCTGTCCCGCATCGCCATCGCCGGAGCAGACGTCCGGCTTCAGGAAACGCGTATCACGACCGCGTGCGACGTCCGCAACCCTCTTTCCGGTCCGCTCGGCGCGGCTCAGGTCTTCGGCCCGCAGAAAGGCGCCACGCCCGACATGGTCGCGAAACTCGATCACAACCTCCGGCATCTTTTCACTGTCTGGGAACGCCAGTCCATGCTGCTGCCGAAGGAGATGCCCGGCGACGGCGCGGCGGGCGGACTCGGCGCCGGTCTCCGCGCGTTCTGCAACGCCCAGCCGAAATCCGGCGCGGAACTCGTCCTCGACGCCATCGGCTTCCGCCGTCAGATCAAGGGCGCGGACCTCGTCGTGACCGGCGAAGGACGCACCGATCTTCAGACCGCCGAGGGCAAGATCTGCGGCGCGGTCGCCGCGGCCGCCCGGCGGGAAAAAGTCCCCGTGCTGCTGCTTTCCGGTGCGATCGAAGGATCCCCGGAGGAGATCGGCAGGACCTACGATTTCGCGTTCAGCACGTCCACCGGCCGCCGCACCCTCGAAGAAGCCATGGCCGCCGCCTCGGACGACCTCTATTTCACGGCGGTGAACGCCGCCAAACTCTTCCTGCATTCCATCAAGTCATGAATACCGCACCATCCACTCCGGCACGCACCGGCATGATCCTGATCCTCTCCGGTCCCAGCGGGTCCGGCAAATCCTCCATCTACAAAGCCTCCATCGGCGACCTCGGCGGCATCGAGTTCTCCGTGTCCTGCACCACGCGTCAGCCGCGCCCCGGCGAAGTCGACGGAAAGGATTACTATTTCATCACCCGCGAGAAGTTCGATTCGCTCGTGGCGGAGAACGCCTTCGCGGAACACGCCGAAGTCCACGGCAACTGCTACGGCACGCTCAAATCCGAACTCCTCGGCCGCATCCGGCGCGGAATCGACGTCCTGCTCGACATCGACGTCCAGGGTGCGGCGCAGCTCCGCGCGCTCTGCGCCGATTCCGCCGAATTCTGCGACGCCTGCGAATTCATCTTTATCATGCCGCCGTCCTACGAGGAACTCGAACGCCGCCTGCGCGCACGCGGCACCGAGACAGAGGAATCCATTCTCCGCCGCCTCGCCAACGCGAAGGGCGAAATGGACCACGCGAACGAATACGACCATATCATCGTGAACGACGACCTCGCCCGGGCCGTGAAGGAGTTCACCGACCTCATCCTCGGCCTTCGCAAACACCCGAAACGCAGCCGCAACCGCTGACTATCCCGGAGTACGCATATGAACGGCAAACACATCATCCTCGGCGTCACCGGCGGCATCGCCGTCTACAAGGCCGCCGACCTCTGCTCCAAACTCGTTTCCGCCGGCGCGGATGTCCGCGTCGTCATGACCCAGAACGCGCTCCGGCTCATCTCCTCGCAGATCTTCCTCACGCTCTCGAAGAACCGCGTGCTGACCGGCCTGTTCGAGGAATACCAGCCGCGCCCCGAGCACGTCGACTGGGCGGAATGGGCGGACGCGCTCATCGTTGCCCCCTGCACGGCAAACTTCATCGGCAAATTCGCGTCCGGCATCGCCGACGACGCGCTCTCGACCACCGCGCTGGCGTTCCGCGGAAAAGTCCTGCTCGCCCCCGCCATGAACGAACACATGTGGGCGAGCCCCATCGTGCAGGACAACCTCGCGAAACTCGTGGATAAGCTCGGCGTCCGCACGGTCGGGCCCGACACCGGGCACCTCGCTTGCGGCACCTCCGGCAAGGGACGCATGGCGGAACCCGCCGATATCCTCGAAGCGATCCGGGCGCTCTTCGCATGAACCTGCTGATCGTCGAGGAACGCGACCTCTCGCCGGACCGCGAATTCACGGTCGGCGGCGACCATGCCGAACACATCTTCTGCATCCTCCACGCCAAGCCCGGCGACACCGTCCGCGCGGGCATCCTCGGCGGCGGCATCGGCACGGCCCGCATCCTCGAAACAACGCGGCATTCCGCCCGGCTCCGCCTCGAGGACACGTCCAACCCGCCCCCTGCCCCGTCGAACATCCTCCCCGTGATCGCCCTGCCCCGTCCGCAGAGTTTCAAGAAGACGCTCCACTTCATCGCGTCGTCGGGCATCCGCCGCGCCGTGTTCTTTCATGCCGCGAAGACCGAGAAAAGCTACTGGACCAGTTCCTGCATGGCGCCGGACGCCATCCGGTCCGTGCTGGTCGAGGGGCTGGAACAGGGCTGCACGACCGTGCTGCCGGAGCTCGCATTCGTGCGGTCGCTCCGCGAGTTCTTCAATTCCGGACTTTCCGCCGAGCTCACGAAAGATGCGACCGCGCTCATCGGACATCCCGTCGACGCCGCCCCCTGCCCTGTTTCGCCCCCCGGAAACGTCGTGATCGCCATCGGTCCTGAGGGCGGTTTCACCCCGGACGAAGTCGCGGCATTCCGCACAAACGGCTATGCGCCCGTCACGTTCGGTCCGCACATCCTCCGTGTCGAATTCGCGCTGGCGTTCCTCGCCGGACGCCTCGCATCCACCTGATCCCGTTTTTTTATGAACACATCTCAATTCTCAGCCGATTCCGGCGTAAACGCCACCGCCGCCGACCTCGAACACGCCATGCTCGCGCAGGCGAATCCCGCCGACGCCGAAATCCTCATGCGTTTCTTCAAGACCGGACCCGGCCAGTACGGCGAAGGCGACAAGTTCCTCGGCATCAGGAATCCCAAGACCCGCCGCACGGCGAAGGCGTTCCGGGACCTGCCGCTCGACGAAGCCGTCCGCGCCGCGCAGTCCGAATGGCACGAGATCCGCCTCTGCGCACTGCTGATCCTCGCGAGCCGGTATCAAAGGAAAAAGACGTCCGAAGCGGAACGCGCGGACATCTTCAAACGCTATGCCGACCTCGCACGGCGGGGATTCGTGAATAACTGGGACCTGGTCGACCTGACCGCGCCGGACATCGCCGGAGCGTATGCGTTTGCGCACGGCATGAAGACGCTGGAACGCTTTGCCGCGTCCGGCAATCTGTGGGAGGAACGCATCGCCGTGCTCGCCATGTTCCCGTTCATCCGCGCAAACCAGGTGATCGAACCGTCCCGCATGCTGGACCGGTTCCTGTCCCATCCGCACGACCTGATGCACAAGGCTTGCGGCTGGATGCTCCGCGAGATCGGCAAACGCGACCTCCATTATCTGACCGCCTACCTGATTGTGAACAGGGCGGTCATGTCCCGCACCACGCTCCGGTATGCGATCGAACATTTTCCCGAGGAGGATCGGAAGGCGCTCCTGGCACGGGACAAGAAATTCTAGATTGGCGCTCATGCCGCGCGGGCAGGAGGCGAACGCCTCCACTGTTATCGTCGCGCGGACGTACCGTCCGCCCGACGATGTGCGTGCGCAGAGCGGAAAGCATGAACTGTTTCCGCTTTTTGATTATCCTTTGAGGAAGTGGATTTCCTAGTCCTTCTTCTCAGCCGGATCAGCTTTCTTTTGGCTGAAGGCCTTCGCGGCTTCCGCGAGCAATTTACGGATTTCGAGGTGCTGCGGGCAGACTTCCTCGCACTTGCCGCAGCCGATGCACTCCACGGCGTCCTTCTTGCCGAGGTTGGCGACCGCCCAGAAGATCTGAACCTTCGCGCTCTCCACGTTGCTGTAGAGCGTGAGCAGGTTCCGACCGTTGAACGTGCCGGAGATGCCGATGTTCATCGGGCAGACCTTCGCGCAGTAGTCGCAGGACGTGCACGGGATCATCGGGACCGCCGCGAGCGCCTTCTGCGCCTCGAAGACCATCGCCTTTTCCGCCTCGGTCAGCGCTTTGAATCCCTGCATGGATTTCAGGTTGTCGTCCATCTGCTCCGGCGTGCTCATGCCGGACAGCACCGTGATCACGCCCGGCAGGCTCGCGCCGAACCGGATTGCCCACGCTGCCGGGGAAACGTCGGGATTCACGTCGCGGAAGATCTTCACGACGGATTCCGGCGGGGTCGCCAGCATGCCGCCTTTCACGGGTTCCATGATGACGACGGGCTTGCCGTGCTTGCGGCAGACCTCGTAGTTCAGGCGCGACTGGATCTGCTTGTTGTCCCAGTCGGCATAGTTGATCTGAAGCTGCACGAACTCGGCTTCCGGGTGTTTGGTCAGGATGGCGTCGAGCTGGTCGGCGGTGGAGTGGAACGAGAACCCCAGGTGACGGATCCGCCCCGCCTTTTTCTGTTCCAGAAAGTAGTTCCACAGGTCAAGCTCCTCGAACAGCGTGGTGCGGGCGTCGCCGAGGTTGTGGAGCAGGTAGAAGTCTACATAGTCGGTCCCGAGCCGCTTCAGCGACGTTTCGAACTGGGCGATCGCGTCCTCGCGCGTCTTGTTGTCGACCCAGGCGGCGTTCTTCGTGGCGAGCTGGAACTTCTCCCGCGGATAGCGTTCCACCAGCGCCTGCCTTGTAGCGTCCTCGCTGCCCTGATAGATCCATGCCGTGTCGAAATACGTGAATCCGGCGGCCAGGAACTTGTCGACCATGATCTTCGTTTTCTCGATGTCGATCGTTTCGCCGTTTTTCGGCAGGCGCATCATGCCGAATCCGAGTTTCGGGATCTCTTCGCCGAGGTACTGTCCCATGCTGGTTTCTCCTGTGTTGCTTGTGTAGGGGATCGGGGTTTTCGGGATTCATCCACATACCATAGCACTTCCTTATGCCGCATGTCAAGCGGGATTTCGAAATAAAACGGAAAAAAGTTGTCCGTGCCATCGTTTTTCCCGAATCCGCGACGGTTTTTGTCAGGATTCGTCGGTTGGATTTGCGTATCCGCCGCGGTCCGCATTCGGTTCGTCCCCCGTTCATTTTTCTGTATTTTCACGTTATTAACGCGGTTTTGCGTTAATGTAACGATAAAAAGCCGTATTTTCCTGCTGTAGCGCCTTGATTTTCCTTTTTGCGCGTTATAAAGTATTATAGAAAACAAAACAACCCAGGGGAGTCACCGCTATGAAACGCATCAGCACCAACACGTTCCATCCGTTCCGCAAGACGCGCGGCTTCACGCTCATCGAACTTCTGATCGTCATTGCGATCATTGCGATTCTCGCGGCCATGCTTCTGCCCGCGCTCCAGTCCGCCAAACGCACCGCCTACACGGCGGGATGCGCCAGCAACATGAAACAGCTGATGGTCTGCGCGCTTTCGTACGTCGGCGACACGCAGTTCGTCACGCCCGCGAAGTCCGGCGGCGGCAACAACGATTCCCTGTGGGAACGCATCATCCTCAAGTACACGCCGATGAGCACTCTGGATGTCGGCTGGAAAGGCGTCCCGAACTGCAAGGGCAAATCCGAATTCACCTCGATCAAGCTCTTCCAGTGCCCCGCCGACAAATACCCGCGCAACACCGTCGGCGACGGGATGCCCGTCCGCACTTACGCCATGAACCATTCCCCCGGCGGCAGCACCACCAACGATGAAAAAGTCGGCGACAAGATCGGCGGCCAGTCCATCTGCAACGACAGCAACGACGGCATGGGCTACTGGGTCGGCCTGAAGTATGCGAAGATCCCGATGCCCTCCCGCATGATCTACTTCGTCGAATACGTCCCCAGCGCCACGCACAGCCGCTCCAACCGCACCGGTTTCTTCTCCGCCTGGTGGTCCTCCATTTCCTGCCCGTCCCAGCAGTCCGAAGCTTGGGGCGGCGACGAATCCGCCAGCGGCTCCTCCTCCTACGACAAGGCGACCACCACGCTCCACAGCAACATGTGGAACTACGCGTTTGCCGACGGCCACGTGAAGATCATGTACCCGCGCAACACCATCCGCAAGGACCAGGGCCTCAGCCGCTGGAACGCCGGAAACTACTGGTCCATGCGCCTCGATGACGACAACAACTGATCCTGTTCCGGGAGAACGGTCATCATGGCGGAAAAACGCAGGTCGGGCTGCCTGAAAAAGCTGCTGGTCGTCCTCCTGATCGTTCTGATCCTCGCGATCGCTCTCCCGCTCACGCTTTTCTGGCTCGCCATCGGCGCCTACTCGCCTCAGCCCGTCGAAGCATACACCCCGCACGACGCATCCACCGTCGCGAACATCATCACGCGTCTGGCGCGTTCGCTGGTCGACAAGGAGGGCCGCGTGGTCGAGACAGCCGTCCTGACTCTTTCGGAGGACGAAGTGCAGACGCTCATCAATTCCGCCATCCGCGAAGCCAACGGCGGCGACAGTGATTCCAGAGTATGGGTCGATTATGAAGTGATCTGGAAAGAAGACGGCCTTCTGGTGAAATATTCCATGCCGGTTTCGACCGGAGGGATCAAGGTTAAGTCGATGATCACAGGCATGCAGAGCAGAGCGATCAATTTCAGGATCGAATTTTCACCCGTCGTCGACCGGGGCAAACTCACGATCGATCCCCGGAGAGGAAGCGCCGGGATGATCCCCCTGCCCCGTATCATACTCCGGAAAGCCGCGAATTTTCTCACGGCGAGAGCCATGGCGAACGATTCCGTCCGCACCACGCTTTCTGCGTTCACGCGCATCGAACCCGGCGAGAACGGCACCCTGGTCCTCATGTTCGACCCGCGCGATGTGAACACCGTGGTCCGCATCCTGCGTTCCGCGGGACAGGATTCGCGCGACGGCATCACGGTCGAGGAGCGCGACGAGGACGATGAGGAAGACGAGGAAGAATGGGGTGATGAGGAATCCGAAGAGGACGGGGAAACCGGAGACGCTTCCGACGAGGAAAGCCCCGAAGCGGACGCCGAGCCGGACGGCGGGGACATGGATACAGTGGAAACCCAGCCCGTTCTTTGACGCGGACCCCGCTCTTTTATAAAAAAAGTGGAAAAAAATCTTAACGCGCGCATTTTCCGCTAAGATTTCCTCCGCTTCCGCGTCAAATCGTTGACAGTTTCCAAAATACAACATTCATATTTCAATGTCCGGACGCTTCGCGGAGGCGTGTCCCCGTCGATCCGACGCCGCGCGGCCTCCGGACCACCAGAGAAAGGATTTTCCCATGAACCGAAACATCCGCTTCCTCCTGACCGCGGCGGCCGTTCTCCCGGCATTCTTCGCCATTCCGGCTGCGTCGGCGCAGGACGAAAAACAGGCCGAAACGGCGCAGACCCCCGCCGAAAAAGAGACGATCGCCAAGATCCGCAAGCTCATGGAAGAGGGCAACTTCAAGGAATCCGCCGACGCCGCGCGCGCCGCGCTGGAAGCCATGCCCGCGAAATCCCAGAGCGAAGCGGTCGGCCCGCTGTGGAACATGTACCGCGCGAGCCTCGTCAGCAACAACCGCGTGAAGGAATACGACGACGCGTTCGCGTTCGTGATCGCGCGCTTCCCGAAGAACGTCTCGCTGGCCGCCGAGCTGAACGCAAACGTCACCAGCTATGGCTTCTTCTTCAACAACACGTTCACGCGCGGCTCCAACCGAGGCAACGCCGGACGCCGCGTGAACAGCGCGGCCCGTGACCGCGTCGAAAACCTCCGCTACATGGCGTCCGCCTCCGAAGAAGCGAAGAACGTTTCGAAGCCGCTTCAGATCAAGTATTTCCGCGCCCTCGCGTCCCTGCTTTGCCGCAACCAGACCGGCGGCCGGTCCTACAAGCTTCAGGCGCTCACCGACCTGACCGTCCTGCCCGACTACGACGACGGCGATTTCGGCAGCTCCTCGCGTCCGCCGGTGAACAAGGACGGCTCCCCGGTCCTCTATTCCTGCCCGAAGGATTTCGCGTCCGCGAAGTGCGACGGCGAACGTTTCCGCTGGGCGCTGGAACAGGCCATCGCGCTCGGCGACTACCGGAGCAAATACGACTGGGCGGCCTTCCTCGCCAACGAATTCGATTTCTCGGGGATCGACTGGAACGTGAAGAACGAATACCAGACCTCCGACAAGTACCGCGATTACCTGTATGAGCTGAAGGACAACGAGACCATCGCCGAGCTCGCCGACGGCGTCCGCAAGATCGCGCTGCCCGAGGAGTTCAGCTACATCCGCATCCTGAAGGAGCTTGCCAACGACGACAAGGCCGGAGGGTTCATCCGCAGTGCCGCAGCCCAGCTCGGCAGCCTCTACCTCTCCCGCATGCAGTACGAAAACGCCGCCGAGTGGTTCAAGAAGGCCGGCGAGAACGACATGGTCCAGCAGATCCTCTGCAACTGGGGCTCCACGCAGGGCATCCAGGTCGTCGCATACGGCACGAAGCCCGTCCTGGCATACCGCAGCCGCAACACCACGAAGGTTCGCGCGGTCGTGACCAAGGCCGACCCGAAGATGGCCGTCGAGATCATGCTGAAGAGCCTCCGCGAAGGCGGCGAGCGCTCCTACGAGACCGACAATGCCTACCAGCTGAACACCGGGTTCAACGGCTGGGCTCCCGCCATCAGGGAGAAGATCACCGAATTCACGTTCGACGTGAAGCCGAAGCCGCACCACTGGGAGACCGACACCGAGGTCACCCTGCCCATCACCGAGCCCGGCGCGTACATCGTCCGCACCCTGCCCGAAGGCACGGAAGGCACCTATTCCAAGGATTCCTGGTATGAAAATCTGGTCTGGATCACCCCGGAAATCCTCTCGAAGGAATCCGTCACGAAGGGCCGGTTCCTCACGCTCAACGATTCGAAGACCGGCGCGCCGCTGGCCGACCGCAAGCTCAAGATCATGAACTACCGCACGATCTACGCGAACAACCGCAACCAGAACGAGTTCGGCGGACGGCGCTACCGCATCGAGGTCAAGGAGTTCGAGGTCACGACCGGCAAGGACGGCGCGGTCATCTTCCCCGAAAAGCTCAACGACCGCACGCTCATCCTCTCCGAGTCCGAGGACGGCCTCACCTTCCTCCCGCACGCATACTACTCCACCATCAATGCGGGCCGCTTCTATGAAACCGAACGCGACTACATCATCACCGACCGACCGGTGTACCGTCCCGGCGACACGGTGAAGTACACCGTCTACACCCGTCGCGCCTCCTACGACGAGAAGGCCCCGGACAAGCGCGCCGACTACAAGGTGAAGCTCACCGGCAACGATGCCCGCGGCAAGAAGATGTACGAGGAAAACCTCACCGGCGATCCGATGCTGGCCGCCGCGACCGGGGAGTTCGTGCTCCCGGACGACGTCTCCCTCGGCAGCTTCCATCTGGGCACCTCGAAAGGCGGCGTCTCGTTCTCCGTCGAGGAATACAAGAAACCGGAATACCTGCTCGACGTGGAAATGCCCGAATCGCAGATCAAGACCGGCGGCATCTTCGAAGCGAAGATTCAGGCGAAATACTACTTCGGCGCACCCATGTCCGGCGCAAAGATCAAGTACACCGTCCACCGCGAACAGGCACGCCGCGTCTTCCCGTTCCGCGGCCGCTTCGACTGGCTCTTCGGCGAAGGCTACTGGATCTGCTCCACCGCCTACCGTGACGAAAGCATCCGCCAGGTCACCTGGGGCCGCGACCTCATCACGCAGGCCGAAGGCGTCGCGGACGACGACGGCTGCCTGACCGTGCCGATCGACACGGGCGACGCGCTCCGCCGCTTCGGCAACCTCGACTTCCGCTACATCATCGACGCCGAAGTCTCCGACGAGTCCAACCGCGTGGTCAACGGCTCCGGCTCCATCGTGACCGCCGCCCAGCCGTTCTACGTTTCCGCCTCGGCGAAGACCGGTTTCGCACGCACCGGCAAGCCCGTCACGCTCGTCGTGAAGGCCACCACCCCGGACGGCAAGCCTGTCGCGGGCAAGGGCAAAGTCTCCATCTACCTGCGCGACCTCGACGCCAACGGCGTGCCGCACCGCGTCGGCCAGCCCGTGAAGGTCATGGACGTGACCGCCGGCGACGAGAACGGCGTCAGCTTCGTGATCGACCGCGCGGGCGTCTACGAAGTCGTCTCCAGCATCACGTCCGACGCCTCGCTGAAGGCGAACGACGGCAAGGATCCCGTGACCTGCGAAGGCTCCTATCCGCTCTTCGTGGCCGGGTTCGACAAGTCCGGCGACCTCTTCAGCAAGCTCCCGCTCGAGATCACGACCGACAAGAGCGAGTACAACCCCGGCGAATCCGCCAGCATCCTCGTCTCCATGAAGAAGCCCGGCGCCACGCTCTACTTCTTCACGCGCCAGGAACGCGAGACCGAATATCAGTGCGTCCGCCTCGGCGAAAAGGAATACTCCTATGAATTCAAGATGGACTTCCTCCCCGGCGACCGCCCGAACACCTACGTCTCCGTGATCGCGGTCGGCAACGGCGAGGTCCAGCGTCTTTCCAAGATGATCGCCGTCCCGCCGATCTCCAAGATGCTCGACGTCGACATCGCCGGCCCGAAGAAGGCCGTCAAGCCGCGCCAGAACGTCCCGATGACGATCACCGTGAAGGACGGCAACGGCAAGCCCGTCTCCGGCGCGGTCACGCTCACCGTCTATGACAAGTCCCTCGACGCCATCGCGTCCAGCCGCATCCCGGCGATCAATTCCTTCTTCTGGAACTGGAAGCGCTCGCACTACGCCGACTGGACCGTGAACCTCGACCAGGGCACCAGTCTCCACAACAACCCCGCCCGCGGCATCCACTTCATGAACGACAACCTCTCCATGAACGGACGCATCTTCCCGTTCAACCTCGGCTACGGTGAAAGCGTCTACTTCGACGGCGGCATCATGGTCGGCGGCATGGTCCGCAGGAACGGCGCCAAGGCTCTCGGCGGCGGCATGGGCGGTTTCGGCGGCGGCGCGGCCATGAACTCGTTCAGCGCCGGCGCGGAAATGAAAGCCGAAGACGACGCGGTCATGGAAATGGCCGCTCCCGCGGCAGCCCGCGGCGGACGCATGATGATGAAATCCGTAAGCGCCGACATGGCGATGGCCGAAGAAGCCGTCGAGATGGAAGCCGGCGGCGGCATGGGAGGCGGTGAAGGCGGTTCCTTCGTCCGCTCCAACTTCCTCGACGCCGCGTACTTCGCCGGACTCGTGAAGCTCGACGAAAACGGCCAGACCACCATCGACGTCCCGGCTCCCGACAACCTCACCACGTGGAAAGTCCACGTGTGGTCCCTCACCGCCGACACGTCGGTCGGCGAAGGCGATTCCGAGTTCGTCGTCAGCAAGGACCTGATCGCCCGCCTGGAGCTCCCGCGCTTCCTGGTGAACGGCGATACCGTCAACGCCGTCGCGAATATCCACAACTACACGGAAAAGGACGTCACCGCGAACGTCACGCTCACGGTCGACGGCGACACCGTGGCAGCCGCGAAGAACACCGCGACGATCAGCGTCAAGGCCGGAAGCCACACCGCCTGCCCGTTCACTCTGAACGCCAAGGCGGTCGGCGAAAGCAAGATCACGCTCTCCGTGAAGGCCGGCGAAGAGGACGACGCGCTCCAGCTCGCCCTGCCCGTCCTCGTGAAGGGCATCGACAAGCAGGTGAACAACTTCGCCTACCTCGACAAGGACAACAAGTCCGCCACCGTCACGCTGAAGGTGCCGGAACAGCGCAAG
>JAEEQO010000241.1 GCA_016285335.1 Victivallales bacterium
GAGGCGTTCCTTGACGCTGTCCTGGCCGGGGAACTCCTCGAATTTCTGCGGACGCAGAGTTTTTTCGACCGTTTCGTCCCGGCGGTTCAGCGTCGAGGTGATGTAACGTTCGGTTTCAGCCATTTTCGATCGCCGTCAGGACTCCATGTCGTTCATGCCCTGCAGCACCTTGCCGGTGCCTTCCGCGACGGCCTTCAGGGGGTCTTCGGCGACGAAGACGGGGAGGTTCATCTCTTCGGAAATGAGGTTGGCGAGGCCGCGGATCAGAGCGCCGCCGCCCGCGAGCATAATGCCGCGTCCGATGAGGTCGGAAGCGAGTTCCGGCGGGCAGTGTTCGAGGGTGGAACGCACGGTGTCGACGATGCTGGCGATGGGTTCCTGCAGGGCGATGCGGATCTCCTGGGAGGAGACGAGAATGCTTTTCGGGAGACCGGAAACGAGGTCGCGGCCCTTCACTTCCATGGATTCCTCGATATCCGCCACCTGGTAGGCGCTTCCGATGCGGATCTTGATGTCTTCTGCCGTGCGTTCGCCGATCAGCAGGTTGTACACGCGTTTCATGTGCTGGATGATGGCGGAATCCATCTCGTCGCCGCCGACGCTGCAGCTGCGTTTTTCCACGATGCCGGAGAGCGAGATCACAGCCACCTCGGTGGTACCGCCGCCGATATCGACGATCATGCTTCCGGTGGGCTCTTCCACGGGCAGTCCGACGCCGATCGCGGAGGCCATCGGTTCCTCAATGGTCTTGACTTTCGCAGCTCCCGCGTGAAGCGCGCTGTCCTGCACGGCACGGATCTGGACTTCGGTGAGGCCGGACGGAACGGCGATCAGAACGGTGGGGCGGAAGATGCGCTGGTACGGCTTCATGAACGTCTTCGCCTTGTTGATGAAATAGCGCAGCATTTCCTCGGTCACGGCGATATCGGCGATCGCGCCGTCCTTCATGGGGCGGATCGCCTTGATCTCCATCGGGCAGCGGCCGAGCATGCGTTTCGCTTCGATGCCCACACGGATGACTTCATTATTGTTCTTGATCGCGACGACGGACGGCTCGGAAAGGACGATGCCGCGGTCCTTGACATAGACCAGGCAGTTCGCAGTACCGAGGTCGATGCCGACATCGCTTGAAAAGAATTCCGACAGTTTGAATTTCATTTTAGCCGCCTCCAAAGGTTCCCGGATGTTTTCATTTCATTCATAATCTAGCCCATATTTCTGAGAAGTAAAGGGTGCATCACGGTTTTTTTTCAATTTTTTAAACGGTCCGGAACATGCGTGTGACGGACCATGTCGTCGAATGTTTCGCGGTCGCGGATCAGGGTAGCTTCCGCGCCGTTCACGAGCACTTCCGCGGCACGCAGGCGCCCGTTGTACTGGTAACTCATGCCGAAACCGTATGCGCCGGCGTTTTCGATCACGACGAGGTCGCCGACGCCCAAACTGGCTGGCAGGCTGCGTTCCTTGACCCAGTAGTCGGTGTTTTCGCAGAGCTGGCCGCAGAGCCCCATTGTTTCGCGCGGTTCGTTTTCCTTGCCGTCGATATAGATGTGGTGGTAGGATCCGTAAAAAGCGGGACGGACGAGCACGTTCATGCCGACGTCGGTGCCGACGATCTTCGTATAGGATTCCTTCACGGCATGGACGCGGCCGAGCACATAGCCGGCGTTGCCGACGAAGTAACGCGCGGGCTCCATTTCGAGGCGGGGCGGCTTCAATCCGTATTTTTCGACGAACGCCTTGAAGACGTCAGCGGTCTTCTTCGCGGCGGTTTCCAGGTCGAGGGACGCTTCGCCGGGCTCGTAGGGGATGCCGAGGCCGCCGCCGAGGTCTATGAACTCGAAGTCGATCCCGAGCTCCTTGCCGGTCTTTCCCACGATCTCCATCAGCAGGCTCGTCACAAAGGGGAAATAGTCCGCGTCCGTAATGCAGGAGCCGGTCATCATGTGGACGCCGAACCGCTTCACGCCGGCTTCCTTCGCCATACGGTACGCGGCGGTGACCTTGTCCGGATGGATGCCGAACTTCGCCTTAGGCCCGGCGTTCGTCACGTATTCGCCGACGTTGCTTTTCCCGTAGCCCGGGTTCACACGGAACGAAATGACCTCCGGGACGCCGAACTTAAGGAGGCGAGGGAACAGGCTTTCATCGTCGAGGTTGATGACGGCTCCGGTCTCGATGCCCTGCCGCAGGTCTTCGTCGGAAAGGAAATTGCCGCTGAACATGATGTTTTCGCCGGAGATACCGACCGATTTCGCGAGCAGGATCTCGTTCACGCTGGCGCAGTCGGCGCCGGCGCCTTCCTGGCGCAGGATGTTCACGATGGCAGGATTGTTGCAGCACTTGACCGCGTAGAACATACGGAAGTCGGGATAATACTTTTTGAACGTCGCGACGGCGCGCCTGTAATTGCCGCGGATCTTCTGTTCGTCGTAAACGTAAAGCGGGGTGCCGTATTTTGCGGCCAGTTCCGCGGCGGGGATGTCCCCGATCATGATTCGGTCGTGTTCAAATCTCATGGTGATAAGTGCCTTTCGGATAAGAGTTTCCGTTTTAATGCCCGATTCCGACCCGCTGTCCGAACTTCAGTCCGGGCATGGCCGTGAGCCCTACGGAAACGGCAAAATAGTTTTTCAGACGCTGGGAGTATTCCCCGTTCCTGTGGCGGTCCCATCTCTGGCCGGTGCCGGCTTCCGCGGCGACGTACCAGCAGTGGAATTTCTTGGTAAGCCCGACGCAGGCATTCGTGACGAGGTTGCGGTCGATGTCGTAGGTGCAGCTCGTGTAGCCGTGGAGGTCCTTGTCGATCAGGAGCGGGAATTCGAATCCGCCTGTGACCGTCTGGGAACGCGTTGTCGGCGTGAACATCATGGCGGATGCCGTCATGACGGAGAACTGTGTGCCCATGGAGTAGACGGACCGCTGGATATACGAGTCGGAATAGGTGTAGGCGCCGTAGATGCGCCATTCGGGTGCGAACCTGTAGTCGATCGACGTGGTCAGGCGGTTGATGACGCCGCTGGCGATGCCGGGCCGCCCTACGTTTTCGCCGCCGCGCGTTACAGTATAGTCATGGTCGCCGTTGCGGCCCACGTCCAGCAGGAGTTCGGCGGAGATCGTGAGCCCGGAGAACGGCCGGAACTTGAAGATGGTGCCGAAGTCGCCGATGTGGTTGAACTGCTCGGAATCGTGGATGAAGAGGTCCCAGTAATGCTCCAGCGACAACCACTCGTGTATCTGCCCGTTGCGGCGCGTCTGGAGGCGGTTTGTCAGGCCGAACCGGACGAAATGCTGTTCGGTGATGCGGTCGACCTCGTCGAAGTAGTACAGGTTGTCCGCGTTTACGGTCGGCCGCGGGATGTACGTGTAGTTGATGTACGGCACGACCACGTGGC
>JAEEQO010000242.1 GCA_016285335.1 Victivallales bacterium
TGACAAAACGATAACAAAGGCTTATTTTATGGTAACGAAGAATCGCATCCGGCGGTTCTTATCCGTTAACAGCCGAACACTATCGCGAAAATGAATTGATAGAGGTTCCCAGTAGATTATTATTTGAATCGAAATCCACGCAAGGGTTTTGAACGGGAAAGATCACCGCGGCAGGATTACGGAACCTCGCATACAACATGGACAGATACTGCACATTGATGTTACAAACCGCATAAAACGGAGGAGATTATCAAGAAAATCACAGAAAAAACTATTATTCCCGTCTTTAAGCCTTGACAAAACGATAACAATGGCTTTATTTATGGTCACGAAGAATCGAATCCAGCGATTCTTACCCGTCAACAAACGAACACTCTCTCAAAAACGAATTGATAGAGGTTCCCCCTATATTTTTTTCTATAATCAAGTCTTTCTTCCGGCTTGACTTTCCGCGTTTTTGCTGTATCTTAACTTCAAACTCATATCATCAAAGGTGTTTTTTTATGGACTACGATATCTTATTTCAGCCGGTCAGGATCGGCAAACTCGAACTGAAAAACCGTTTCATGATGGCTCCCGTGGGACCTCTGGGACTCGGCGATATCAACGGCGCGTTCAACCAGCGCGGCATCGACTATTACGTGGAGCGCGCGAAGGGCGGGACCGGCCTGATCTGCACCGGCGTCACATTCGCCGATTTCACGGTGGAGGAGCATTCCTGCCCGGGCGTGCCCGTGCCGACGCGGAATCCGCATCAGTTCATCCGCACCGGCAGGGAAATGACCGAACGGATCCATGCGTACGGGTCCAGGATCCTGCTTCAGCTTTCCGGCGGCTTCGGACGCGTGTCGATCCCGGAAGACCAGGGCGCGGACAACCCCGTCGCCCCCTCCGAGATCCCGCACCGCTGGATCGACAAGACGTGCCGCGCGATCACGAAGGACGAGATCCATCACATCATTGCCATGTTCGGCAAGGCGGCGGCGATCGGGAAACGCGCCGGATTCGACGGCATCATGATCCACGCCGTGCATGAAGGCTACCTGATCGACCAGTTCGCGATCGCCATGTTCAACCACCGCACGGACGAATACGGCGGGTCGCTGGAAAACAGGCTGCGTCTGGCAAAGGAGATTCGCGAGGAGATCGCGAAGACCTGCGGACCCGATTTCCCGGTGGTCATGCGTCTGTCCACCAAGAGCTTCATCAAGGACTGGCGCAAAGGCGCGCTCCCCGGCGAGGAATTCGAAGAAAAGGGCCGCGACGAAGCCGAAGGGCTCGAAGTCGCGAAACTGCTGGAGCAGTACGGATACGACGCGTTCGACGTGGACGTCGGCTCCTACGACAGCTGGTACTGGTCGCATCCGCCCATGTACCAGAAGGACGGCCTCTATCTGAAGTATTCCAAGGCGGTGAAGGAAGTCGTGAACGTCCCGGTGATCTGCGCCGGCAAGCTCTCGAATCCCGACCTGTCCTCGCAGGCGGTGAAGGACGGCTGGATCGATATCGTGTCCCTCGGACGTCCCCTGCTCGCCGATGCCGATTACGCGAACAAACTGCGCAGCGGCAGGAAGGCGGATATCCGCCCCTGCATCAGCTGCCAGGAAGGCTGCATGGGCCGCATCCAGAATTACTCGCTGGTGAACTGCGCCGTGAACCCGCAGTGCGCCAGGGAGCGCGATTTCGCGTACAATCCGGTCCTGCGCCCGAAAAAGGTGGTCATCGTGGGCGGCGGCATCGCGGGCATGGAAGCCGCGCGTGTGCTGGCGATTCGCGGCCACAAGCCCGTGATCTACGAGAAGGAGACCATCCTCGGCGGCGCGTGCGTCCCCGCCGGCGTGCCCGATTTCAAGGCGGAAGACCGCGCCCTGATCCGCTGGTATGAACACACCATGGCGGAACTGCAGGTCGAGATCCACCTCGGCACCGCCGTGACGGAGGAAATGCTGCGCGGCATGGCGTTCGATGCCCTCATCATCGCGACCGGAGCCACGCCCCGCATGTTCGATCTGGGCAAAGGCATCCCCGTGTACGATGCGAAATCCGTGCTGAAGAACAACGCGGCGGGACTCGGCGAAGACCTGGTCGTGCTCGGCGGCGGCACCGTCGGCTGCGAACTTGCGCTGTGGCTTCGCGAATCCTTCGGCAAGAACGTCACGATCGTGGAAGCGAAGAAGGACATCCTCCTGCTCAATGCGCCGCTCTGCTCCGCCAACAAGGACATGCTGGCCGCGCTGGTCCGCTTCAAGGGCTGCGCCATCCGCGCCAATACCGTCGCGAAGCAGGTGACGGATTCCGGCGTCGTCCTGCACGACCAGGCGACCGGCGAGGATTCCGAACTGAAGGCGGACGCGGTGATCGTCGCCGCCGGATTCCGCAGCGACGCCTCGCTGTATCAGGCAATGCGGGACGTCCCGGAACTCTATGCCATCGGCGACTGCCGGGAATGTCACAACATCCATCAGGCGATCTGGGATGCCTACGAAGTGGCAAACCATATCTAAGCTGCAAGCCCGATCCTGAAACGCAATCTGCGGTGTTCCCCGGATAGATAAAAGGGGTAACTCTATTCATTCCGCCGTCCACTTTCCAAGAAAAGGGATCCCGGGCGGACTCATCATCATTGCCGCCCGGAATCCCGTCGGGATGTGTTCAATCGATCATTCGTTCGCGAAGATCTGGAATCCGGCATAAGCATCGTTGCCGTGCTCGGTGATATCCAGGCCCTTGAGTTCCTCCTCCGCGCTGACGCGCAGGCCGACCGTCTTCTTGAGCGTGATGAACGTGATCATGCCCAGGATGAACGCCCATGCGCCGTACGAGGCGATGCCGAGGAGCTGGATCGCGGTGGAGTGGAACCCGCCGCCGTAGAACAGCCCGGTGTTCGCTTCCGCTCCGGCGATCTTCAGGGTCGCTTCCGCGCCGAAGAGACCGCAGGCGAGCGTGCCCCACACGCCGTTCACCAGGTGGACGCTGATCGCGCCGACCGGATCGTCGACCCCGATGCGGTCGATGGCGAGTACGCTCAGGACCACGAGCACGCCGGAGATCGCGCCGATGATCAGCGCGCCGACGGGCGTCACGATGTCGCACGGGGCGGTGATCGCCACCAGTCCGGCGAGCGCGCCGTTCAGCGTCATGGAGGCATCCGGCTTCTTCAGGATCGCCCATGCGGTGAACATCGCCGTCAGGGTGCCGGCGACCGCGCCGAAGTTCGTGATCAGCGCCACCCGGCCGATGTCGCCGTTGCCCGCGACCGTCGAACCGGGGTTGAACCCGAACCAGCCGATCCACAGGACCAGCACGCCGACCGCCGCGAACGCGATGTTGTGGCCGGGGATGGCGCGCGGCTTTCCGTCCGGGCCGTACTTGCCGAGTCTCGGGCCGAGGG
>JAEEQO010000243.1 GCA_016285335.1 Victivallales bacterium
CGGGCGGGACGCCGGGCATCAGGTTCTGCTTGCCGGGCAGCAGGCAGCTTTCGAGCATCATGCCGGCGATGCCGTCGGTCCCGGCGAGCTTCTGCACGAGGACGTCCTCGAAGACGATATGCTGGCGGTTCGGGTCGCGGCGGGAATTGCCGTGGCTGCAGTCGACCGCGAGCGTGCGCGGGATGCCGGCGTTTTCGAGCTTGCGGAGCGCGGCGTCGATGCAGGCGGGGTAGTAGTTTTCGCCGGCGATGCCGCCGCGCAGGACCAGGTGGCAGTACGGATTGCCCGCGCTGCGGATGATGCCGCTGCGGCCGTCGTGCATCACGCCGATGTAGCTGTGCGGGGCGCGGGCGGCGCAGATGGCGTCCACGGCGATCTGCAGGTTGCCGTCGGTGCTGTTCTTGAACCCGACGGGCATGTCGAGCGCGCTGGCGAGCTGGCGGTGCGTCTGGGACTCCGTGGTGCGGGCGCCGATCCCGGCCCAGGAGACGAGCTCCGCCAGGTAGTTCGCGATGACCGGGTCGAGCAGTTCGGTCGCGGTGCCGAGCCCGAGCGCGGAAACGTCCAGCAGGAGCTTGCGGGCGAGTTCCAGGCCGCGGGCGATGTCGCTGCCGCCGTCCAGGTCCGGGTCGTAGACCAGCCCTTTCCACCCGAGCGTGGTGCGCGGTTTCTCGAAGTAGCACCGCATCACGATCTTGATCTCGTCGGAGACGCGTTCGGAGAGTTTCGCAAGCTTTTCCGCGTATTCCATCGCGGCGGGGATGCTGTGGATGGAACACGGGCCGGCGATCACGACGAGGCGCTTGTCCGTCTTGTCGAAGATGTGGCGCAGTTCCGCCCGGTTCCGGCTGATGCTTTCCATGATCTCCGCGTTCGGCGCAAGTTCGGACGCGAGCTGTTCGGGGGATTTGATTGGCTGTTCGGTCTGGTTCATTTTTTAATTCCTTATGATTGGAGTTGAGTTTTCGAAAAAGAAAAACCGCATTCGGGTCTTCGTCTGCCCGGATGCGGCTGTGTGCTGAAAAAAGAAAGCGGGTCGGGCCTTTCTTCGAGGCCGAACCCGTCTGATGTCATGTCTTTCGCGAGTACAGATGCAAACGGGCTTCGTCAGGCGGCAAATCGCCAGAAGAAGCCGAAAAATCGGAAGCTGTTCACGCGGTAAGTATTCATAATGGCATATAAAATACCATGTTCTTTCGAAAAAGTCAAGCGGAAAGATAGTTTTTTTCAAAAAAATAATTGATATGGATTTTGCTGTTTTTGTTTAACCCGTTAATGTTTTTTCGGAGCAAAAAGAGGAAACAAGCTTGACTATTTATTGAAAACGGGTTATATTTATTGATAAAACTGTTTGAAAGACCCTTGTCCCAAATCGAAAGGCTTGTCGAAAAAATGACCGTCAAACGCTCCACTATGCGTCATTTCACCCTCATCGAGCTTCTGATCGTGATCGCCATCATCGCGATCCTGGCGGCGCTGCTGCTCCCCGCGCTGCGTTCCGCCCGCGAGACCGCGAAGAAAGCCGCCTGCATCAACAACGAGAAAAACCTCGGCCTCTACGTCCAGCAGTACGCCGTCAACAACAATCTTTCCCTCATGCTTCTCCAGAACTACAACGACTGGTATAAGAAGCTCGTGATCGAAGCCGGCGGCACCTACAAAAGCGAAAGCGGCTCCCACGTCAAAAAGGAAAACCTCGACCCGAAGGGCTGGGGCATCGCGAAAGTCTTCAAGTGCGCGGCAGACATCACCAAGGGCACGGCGAGCTACGGCCGCAACGACCCCAGCGGCGGCTGGACGCTCAGAAAAGACAGCAGCGCGCGCATCGTCGCCAGCCGTCTCAACGTCGTGAAGACGCCGTCCGACCTCATCATCATCGCCGACCGCTGGTCCGACAACCACACCCCCGGCGAAACCACCAAGAACGACCCCGGCCTGGGCGCCTGGCCAAACGGCGGCGAGTTCGACACGGTGAACGCGTTCAACCTCCGCAACGACCGTGAAATCGGCGATTACGACAATTACGGGTCCCGCCACAAAGGCACGGCGCCCATCCTCTACGTCGACAACCACGTGACCGCCGTCGACTACAAGCAGACCGTGAAAGGCTACTCCGTCCAGGAGATCAAGGACAACATGAACTGGACCGGACACGCCTACGGCAGCTGGTCGGACGATCCGATCCTGAAGAAGAAATAACCGGGAGCTCCCCGTTCCGAAAGGCATGCACGGAACAAGCCGCAACTGGAAGACGGTTTCCAGCACAGGCGGTTCCGTGCATTTCCGTTTCACGCTCATCGAGCTGCTGATCGTGATCGCCATCATCGCGATCCATGCGGCGTTGCTGGCGCGAAGCCAAGCACTACTAAGTCAAGGGCTTGCCCTTGTGCCGTTGCGAAGCAAGGCACTTCTTCAGTCAAGGGCTTGCCCTTGTGCCGTTGCGAAGCACACTGCAAGCAGTGATGAAATAGTGCGCGGCTCCGCTCGCGCACGTGTAGCGTCCGTCACCCGTGCCGTTGCGAAGCAAGGCACTGTTTCAGTGGAGACTTCGTCTCCCCTCACTTGTTCTGCAGGGCGGGGTTCTGGCCGTTCGTGAAATCGCGGTTTTCGACGATCTTCTGGAACGTGAGCCCGTTCAGCGCGTCGATCTTCGGGTTGCCCTGGCGGTAGGGGGGCATTTCCCGCAACCATTCGTTGTACGCCTGAATTTTCGAAGGCGGGAGCGTGTCCTTGATCTTCTTGAGGGAATCCGTGTACGCATCCTTCGAGGAAGTGTCGAGCTTCGGGATCGACGCGTTCAGCTCTTCGATGACGGCGAGGATCTCCTTGCCGGTCTTGCCGTTGATCTTCGCATAGGTCTCTTCGTCGTTGCTCGAGTAGAACCAGAGCGTGGTCATGCCGTCGTCGAATTCCTTCTGCTTCGAGGCGGGCAGGGAATTCACGACTTCGGTCAGGGTCTTGTAGTATTTCTCCTCGTTCGAGGTATCAAGGCGTTTGGTGCAGCCGGGAAGCGCAAAGAGCGTGGCGGCGGACAGGATCAGGTATGCGGCAATTCGCGGGAATCCGGACTTGGACATGATGGGCTCCTTTCTCGGAAAAGACAGTGTTTCGTTTTATCTTTTAATGTAACACATCACGCGGAAGAAATCAAATGCCGTCCGCAATAATCCGACAAAGAAATGAGCGTTTCTCGCGTGAATGGTTTCAGCCGGGACAGGATTTTCCGGCGCGGCTCCGGGGCAGGGCGGGCGGCCGGAACAGGCATGCCCCGTCGGCGGACGGCAAATCGCGCTTTTTTCAGGAAAACGCCTTGAAAACAGCCCGGAATGGATATATATTCTATCCTCAGATTTAAAAATGGCCGGGTCTCTTTTTCGCGTCCTCC
>JAEEQO010000042.1 GCA_016285335.1 Victivallales bacterium
GGATCGCGGCATGGATTCGGTTCGCGAGCCCGACGCCGAACGAGGTCTTGCCGCAGGCGGTCGGGCCCAGCAGGACGATGATGCGATGACGGTGTTCCATGATGAAAAATCTCCGGAAATGGCGGAAAAAAGAAAAAAAACACGATTTTCTTTATAATATAGCGCAATATCGACTGGTAATCACGCGAAAAAGAGGTAAATTACAGAGAAAAATGTTTTTTTTCCGCAACCAACCCACGAGATTTTGAGAAAAACCATGCCGAAACAGAATACCGTGAAAGGACCCGCGGTCGTCAAGGGCATCGCCCTTCACACCGGAGCGCGGGCCTCCCTCCGCATCCTTCCCGCACCCCCTGAAACCGGAATCGTCTTCCGCCGCATCGACATGCCCGGCGCGCCCGAAGTCCTGGCGAACGCCCGCAACGTGGTCGACGTCCGCCGCGCGACCACCATCGCGTCCCGCACGACCGGCGCGTTCGTCGTTACGGTCGAGCACATCATGGCCTCGCTGCACGCGGCCTGCGTCGACAACGCGATCATCGAAATGGACGGCCCCGAGCCGCCGATCGCCGACGGCAGCGCCATGCCGTATTTCGAGGGCATCCTCGAGGCGGGGATCCAGGAACAGGACGCCGAGGCGCATTACTGGACCGCGACTGCCCCGATCGTGTTCGAGGAAGGCTCCGCGATGCTGGCGCTGCTGCCCGCCGACGACCTGAGAATTTCGTTCACCACCGAGTACGGCTACAGCGGGCTCGATACGCAGTTCTTCTCCTGCCAGGTCACCACGGAGAACTTCAAGAAGGAACTCGAGGGCGCCCGCACGTTCTGCCCGTACAAGGAGCTGGAACAGGTCATCGCCGCCGGACTCGCCAAAGGCGGCAGCCTCGACAACGCCATCATCCTGCACGACGGCGCGCTGATCTGCAAGGACGGCATGCGCTATCCGAACGAGCTGGTCCGCCACAAGATCATGGACATGGTCGGAGACCTCTTCCTGGTCGGCAAACGCGTCCACGCGCATGTCATGTCGGTCAAGTCCGGCCATCCGACCCACTTCAAGCTCGCCATGGCCATGCTGGACCAGGAAGCGGCCGCGACGAAAGACGCAAAATAAAGGAGACGATCCATGAAACCCGATACCATCCTGTCCGTGCGCGACCTTCGCGCGATCCTGCCCGTCCGCCCGGACTTCCTCATGCTCGACCGCGTCAAGATCATTGACGAAAATCACCTTGCCGGCTGGCGCAACCTCACCATCGGCGACCACTGCTTCCAGGGGCATTTCCCGGGACATCCGATCCTGCCCGGCGTGCTTCAGGTGGAGGCCATGGCCCAGCTCGCGGAGATCGCGGTCCGGGAACGTCTCGACCCGCAGGGCGTGCTTGATATCTATGTGAAAAGTCTCCGCAACGTGAAATTCCGCCGTCCGAACACGCCCGGCGACCGCATGCTGGTCGAAGTTTCGGTCGAATCGGCCGAAAACGGCGAGGCGAAGATCGTCGCGACCGTGAAGAACAACAGCGGCCTTACCTGCCAGGCGGACATGGTGATGGCCGTGCGCGAAAAAGTTGCCTCCCTGCCTGAACCGTCGGCGTTCGGCCCGCTTGACAAGACGGAAGCCGCGGCACTGGACGTCTCGGGCGTGATGAACATCATCCCGCACCGTTACCCGTTCCTTTACGTCGATTATGTTACGAGCCTCGAAACGACCGTGGTCACGGCGGTGAAGAACCTCGGCAGCTGCGAGCCCCCGCTCCGCACCTATTCCGACGGCTACACGGTGCTGGCGAATTCCATCCAGTCGGAGATCATCGCCCAGTCGGGCGCGATCCTCATCCTCGGCAACGAGGCAAACCGGAACAAGCTCGCGTTCTTCATGGGCATCGACTCCGCCGAGTTCAGGGAGCCCGTCTTCCCCGGCGACCAGCTCGTCATGACGCTCGAACTTCCGGTCATCACGCGCAGGTTCGGCAAGGGGACCGGCACGCTGGCCGTGGGCGGCCGCGTGATCACCGAGCTTGCCATGACCTTCGCGCTCGTCGACAAGTAAGTCCGGGCCTTGCGGCGGGAAGCATTTTCCCGTTTCCGTTTCCTCCCTCTCCCTCAATCAAGTTCAAACTGGAGACATAAACGATGAGACAAAAGATCCTGATGCTGGCCGCGGTGTTCTTCGGCGTGCTGGCCTTCATTTTCACCTACCAGCAGATCAAGCAGGAACGCGCCAAGATCATGAGCAGCGCGGTCCGCGTCCGCCTGATCCGGATGAAGAGCGACATGTCCGAGGGCGACAAGCTCATGGAGACCGACATCGAAATGTTCGAGGGAATGCGCTTCGCCGAGGCCGCGGGCAGCACGCTCGAGATCCCCTGGGAGCGCAGGACCGACGTGATCGGTTCGCCCCTCCGCGCGGGGGTACGCCGCGGCGACATCCTCACCTGGCGCGATTTCAAGCAGGTCTTCACCAAGGAACGCACCGGACTGCCCGCGCAGACGCGGTCCGGCTGGCGCGCGGTCTCGATCCCGGTCAGCTCGGTCACGTCCGTCTCCGGCCTGATCCGCCCGAACAACTTCGTCGACGTGATCGGCACGTTCCATTTCCCGGACGCCCGCGGCGATTCCTCGCTCGACACGGTCACGATGACGATTCTCCAGCGCGTGAAAGTGCTGGCGACCGGGACGGACATCGGGTATGCGTCGCAGAACGGAGCCCAGAACAGCGCCGCCCCCGTGGCGCGTTCCTACAGCACCGTCACGCTCGAACTGACCCCGAAAGAGGTCGAAATGATCATTTTCGCGCAGCAGAAAGGCTCGCTGACGCTTTCCCTGCGGAGCTACGAGGACCCGAACATCACGACCGACGTGCAGAGCGTCGACTGGGCGTATCTCCAGCAGCATATCAAGGACTACACGTCCGAACGTGAACAGCTGCTCAGGAAAACGACGGGCTACTGATCCGGACAAGGAGGTTTCCCTATGGTCGAAATCATCTTGAAAATGCCCGGACAGCCGGATTCCCCGCTGAGCATTCCGCCGGGACAGTACCAGGTCGGATCCTCGGAAGCGGTCGCGATCCAGCTGCCGTTCGTGGGCGTGTCGAAGCTTCACTGCGTGCTCCAGGCGCAGGAATCCTCGCTCCGCGTCGCCGACCTCGGCAGTTCCAACGGCACCTACCTGAACGGGCAGCGCATCGGCCGCGAATTCGTGAACGTGCCCTCCGACAGCGACATCGAGATCGGGTCCGTGCATATCCGCGTCGGCAAAATGACCCCCGAAATGAAGCCGGTCCGCACCTCTTCCGCGCCGCCGCCGTCTCCCGTCACGGACGATCCCGAGGCGCAGTTCAAAAGCCGCATCCTCGCGGTCAGCGGGATCCCGATGTCGGCACGTCCGCTCGTGCAGGAGATCAAGAAGCAGGCGCACAGCGAACTTCTGCTTCGTCTCAATATGAAGCGCCTGGCGCTCGGCAACGTTTCGGAGTCCGATCTGGAGGAGAAAGCGCGCACCACGATCCACGAGATCCTGAACGAGCTCTCCATCCCGCTGCCGGAAGGCGTCACGCAGGAGAAGATCGAAAACGAGCTTTATCACGAGGCGATCGGGCTCGGCCCGCTCGAAGACCTCATCGCACGCGACGACATCACGGAAATCATGGTCAACGGCCCGGACAACGTCTATGTCGAGCACAAGGGCGTGCTTTACAAGACCGACACCGCGTTCGCCGACGACCATCAGGTGGTCGCCGCCATCGAACGCATCGTCTCCCCGCTCGGACGCCGCATCGACGAGAGCTCGCCGATGGTCGACGCCCGCCTGAAGGACGGTTCCCGCGTGAACGCCATCATCCCGCCGCTCGCGCTGGACGGTCCTTCGATCACGATCCGTAAGTTCGCGAAGACGCCGCTCACGGTCGAGAACCTGATCTCCTACGGCTCCATCACCGCCGAGATCGCGCATTTCCTGGACGTCTGCGTGAAGATCCGCAAGAACATCCTGATTTCCGGCGGCACGGGCAGCGGCAAAACGACCCTGCTGAACATCCTGAGCGGATTCCTGCCGAACAAGGAACGCATCATCACGATCGAGGACGCCGCCGAACTCCAGCTGCGCCAGGAACATCTCGTCCGCCTCGAATCCCGCCCCGCCAACATCGAAGGCAAGGGCGAAGTCACCATCCGCGACCTGGTCCGCAACTCCCTGCGTATGCGTCCCGACCGCATCGTCATCGGCGAATGCCGCGGCGGCGAGGCGCTCGATATGCTGCAGGCCATGAACACCGGCCACGACGGTTCCCTGACCACCATCCACGCCAATTCCCCGCGCGACGCCCTCGCGCGCCTCGAAACGCTCGTCCTGATGGCCGGGTTCGACCTGCCGCTCCGCGCCATCCGCGAGCAGATCGCGTCCGCCATCTCCATCATCGTGCAGATCAACCGCGAGAAGGACGGCAGCCGCAAGGTCGTCTGCGTGAGCGAGATCACCAAGATGGAAGGCGAGATCATCACCATGCAGGACCTGTTCGTCTTCAAGCAGGACGGCTGGAGCGAGGACGGGCGTCTGCTCGGCCATTTCGAGCCGACGGGCGCGGTGCCGACCTTCATCGAGGATATCCGCCGCGCGAACCTCGACCTGGACATCTCCATGTTCACGCCGAAACAGCGCCCCGGCATGAGGGGAGGCCTGTGAGATGGATTTCATCACGGAAAACCTCTATCTGCTCGCGTCGGTCTGCGCCGGGCTGTGCGCGCTCTTCGCCACGTTCGTGATCGTGGAGTTCACGTCGTACACCTCGGCACGCTACCGGGAACGCTTCCTCGCCGAAGCCGCGGTCGAGCTGGACGACATCCTGCTTCAGCTGCCCGCAAGCCGCATCCTGGACCTGAGCATCGCGATCGCCGCGGTGTCGTTCTTCCTGTTCGGCGGCATGAGCTCGTTCCTGTCGAACGAGGTCAACTGGGCCCGGTCCATCCTGATCGGCACCGTTTCCGCCGTCGTCGCGTTCCTGGCTCCGCGCTTCTACCTGCGGATGCTGAAGAAACAGCGTCTGGCGAAATTCAACGAACAGCTGGAAGACGCGCTTCTTTCCATGAGCAGCGCGCTGAAGGCCGGGTTCAGCATCACGCAGGCGCTGGAGAGTGTCGCGTCGGAAAAACGCTATCCGATTTCGTTCGAGTTCACACTGCTCACGCACGAACTCCGCCTCGGCGTCCAGTTCGACACGGCGCTGCGGAAGATGGCCGACCGCCTGGAATCCCAGGACTTCGAGCTCGTGGCTGTCGCGATCATCACGGCGCGCCAGACGGGCGGCGAACTGACAAGCGTGCTGGAAGAGCTTGCCGGCGTCATACGGGAGCGCATGCGCATCACGCAGCGCGTCCGCGCCCTCACGTCCCAAGGGCGTATGCAGGCATGGCTGATCGCCTCCGTGCCGTTCGTGCTCATGTTCGCCATGATGCACCTGGCTCCGGACCTGATGAACGACTTCTTCGGGTCGCTGGCGGGCGTTCTGGTGCTTCTGGTGGTCATCGTGCTGGTCGTCACCGGCTTCCTGTGGATCCGGAAGATCACGACGATCGACGTATAAGGAGGACAGTTGAATGGATCAGATACTCATGCTTTCCGCAAGCGTCTGCGCCGGGATCTGCGCGGCGGCGGTCGTGCTGCTGATCGCGGAAATGATCTCCGCGATCGACGTGGAAAAGGCGCAGTTCGGCGAGGACGCCCGGCACATCCCTGTGTTTTTCCGCATCTTCCTGCCGTTCACGCCGAATTTCCGGCGCCTGTGCGCCTCGGAATCCCTCTCCGGCACCATGAAGAAACTGCGCGAACAGCTCGCGATGGCGGGCTACGAGCAGGCGCTGACCGCCGAACAGTTCATGACGGTGCGGATTCTGATGGGCGCGATCGGCGTGGTCTTCACGTTCCTGTTTTTCGCGTCGAACAACGCGGCGGCCGGGCTGCTCGTCCTGGTCTGCACGGTGCTTTACCCTCAGGTCTGGCTTCGCGGCCTCGTCACGAAACGCCATTTGCAGATATTGAAAGCCCTGCCGAACGTGCTGGACCTGCTGACGCTGTCCGTCGAGGCGGGCAAGGACTTCGTGACCGCGCTCCGCGACATCCTGACCCGCCGTCCCCCGGACGAGCTCGGACTTGAACTCAGCAAGGCGCTCCACGAGATCCAGCTCGGCAAGCCGCGCCAGGCCGCCCTGAAGGAGATGTCGCAGCGCGTCCGCCAGCCGGAACTGACCAGCGTCATGAACGCGATCGTCCAGTCCGACGAGCTCGGCGTGAGCATCGGCCAGGTCCTGCGGATCCAGGCGGAACAGCTCCGGGCGAAACGGTTCGCCCGCGCGGAAAAGCTTGCGAGCGAGGCGCCCGTGAAGATCCTCTTCCCCGTGGCGCTCCTGATCTTCCCCGCCGTGTTCACCGTGGTCATCGCGCCGATGCTGATGCGCGCGCTGGAGGTGTTCAAGTGATCCGGAACCTGACGAGACAGACCGTGCTGTCCTACCGGACCTTTCAGGCGACGTCGTACGGCGACCGCCTGCGGGGAATGATCGGACGCCCGTTCGAAGAGATCGGGATCGACGCCATGGTCTTTCCGTCCTGTTCCTCCATCCATACGTTTTTCATGACGTTTCCCATCGATGTCGTCTTCCTCGGGACGGAGAACACCGTCCTGAAAACGTACCCCGGCTGCCGCCCGTGGCGTCCGGCCGTGTGGTGCAGGGGGGCGCATTCCGTGATCGAGCTCCCCGCGGGCGCGCTGGCGCACACGGGGACCTTGCCCGGCGACAGGCTGGACCTGAACGCCGAGACCGTGCAGCCGGAGAAACGGACCAAATATACCACTCATTCAGCCGGGGAACAGAGTACGGCGTTCCCCAGCAAGGAGAATCCGACAGTATGAAAATCATGTATCTGAACGGAACGCTGACCGGACAGACGCTGGAGCTGCCGCCGGGCGGCGCGACGATCGGCCGCGAATGCGACAACACCATCCAGATCCCGATGGGAGGCGTTTCCCGCTACCATGCGAAGATCGAACAGGACGTCGCCGGAAACTGGCTGATCCGCGACCTCGGCAGTACCAACGGCACGCAGGTCGACGACATGCCCGTGAACGGCGCGGCCATGCTTGCTCCCGGCTCCGTCATTACCATCGGCGATCAGCTCCTGCGCTGCATGGATTCCGCCTCCGCACAGTCTGCGGCTCCCGCCGCGCCTCCGGTCCAGCCTGCGCCTCAGCCTCAGGCCGCGACGCAGTCCCAGCCGACGTTCTTCTTCCGGCCTCAGAACGCGACGTCCAACACGCCGATCCAGGAACAGCCGAACCCCGCTCCCGTTCCTCAGACCGTTTCTCCGGCTCCGGCTCCGACCGCACCCGCTCCGTCCATCACGGAGGCGGAGATTTCGCGCGGGCTTTTCAACAAGAAGCCCAAGTCCCAGCAGACGAACCATTCCAGAAAGTTCCTCGGCAACGCCATTTTCGCGTTCATCGTGATCCTGGCGGCCTGCTTCGGCCTCTGGATCTTCCTGAAGCTGAACGAAGCCCCGAAGACGCCCGCCGGACAGGCCCCGGTCAGGAAGAAAGTCGAAAACCCGTTCGTCCTGTACTATGAAAAGGAATCCGTTTCCGGGAACGCCGTGTTCCGCTTCACGCTCCTGATCGAAAACGAACACATGGAGGTCACGCTCGACGAGCCGCAGAACAAGCGCCGCTACTACGAACTCTTCAAGGAGCCGCTTCCCAAGGAGCTGATCGACAAGCTCAAGCAGCAGATCCAGGATTCCGGCTTCATGGAACTCACGCAGGAGAAGATCGCCGGGACTTCGCAGGACAACCGCCAGCACCGCCGCATCATGGTCGGGTTCGGCAACAAGTTCTGCGACGTGAAGGTCACCAACGACGTGTCCGAAACGTTCAACCGCGTCGAGACCATCATCAACGAGACCGTGCTCGACGAGTACGACCTCGGCGTGATCTCGCAGAACGTCGACCGCATCCTCGAGGACGCCAAGACGTTCCTGTTTGTCGCCGACGAGGCGTTCCGCAGCATCGACACCACGCCGTCCAACCTGCCGAAGGCAATCTCCAACTACAAGCTCGCCCTGCGGCGCTACCAGCTCTTCGACGACCCGAAGCCCGCGGAATGGAAAGCCGCCCGCGACGGACTTGCGAAGGCCGAGGCCAAGCTTGAGGAGATCCATCAGGAGGGTCTGAAGAACGTCAGGCTCTTCTACGAGCTCCACGAATACGAAAAGGCAGTCGCCGAGTGCAACCGCCTGCTTGAGATCTTCCCGCCCGACAGCAAGACCTATCAGGCCATCCGGGAGAACAAGATCAAAATCGAGAAAAAAATGTCTTTGAGGAACAACTGATATGAAGAAACGCTTTTTTCTCTCCGCCGTCTGTGCCGTCTGCGCCGCCGCGCTTGCCTTCCTGCCGTCCTGCGGAAAGAAGGAGGAGCCCGGACCCGATCTCAGCGATTACGGCAGCATGAACATCACGTCCGAGCCGTCCGGCGCGGAGATCTCCATCCTCGGCAAGTCCATCGGCGTCACGCCGCGCGTCACCAATCCCGTGCCGTCGGCCATGTATATCGTGAAGTTCGCCCTGGACGGCTACGAGCCCGTTTGGATGCCCGTGAATGTCGTGCCGGGTCGCCAGGTCGACGTCCATGCCTCGCTCGTCCAGGAGAACGCCACGGTCATCATCAATTCCGACCCCGCCGGCGCGCATGTCCAGATGAACGGCAAGGAGCTCGGCGACACGCCCGTGATCCTGCCGGACCTGGCGCTCGGGTCCTATTCCGCCTCCGTCCAGATGGAAGGCTACACCCGCCGCGACATCTCCTGGAAGGTGCAGAACGGACGCCCGATCATGATCAATGTGCCGATGATGAACAATATCGGCACGCTCGTCGTGAGCAGCGACCCGGAGACCGCCGAGATCGAGATCGACGGCAGAGCCTACGGCACCACGCCGTTCCAGGACTTCCTGGAGCAGGGGCAGCACAAGATCCGCCTCACGCAGACCGGGTACAAGCCGTATGAGAAGATCGTGACGGTGAAGCGCGACGAGACCACCGACGTGAGCATCACGCTCGAGACGCTTCCCGGCTCCCTCGCGCTCGACAGCGTTCCGTCCGGCGCTTCCCTCTTCATCAACGACATCGACTACGGCACCACGCCCTACAAGCGCGAGTCCATCGAGGCCGGCGACTACACCGTCCGCCTGAGCCTGCCCGGCTACGACACCTTCGAACAGACGATCACCGTGCATCCCGGCGAGCCCATGGACCGCACGTTCACGCTCGACGCGAACACGGGCAGCATCATCCTTTCCGTGAACCCGCCCGGCATGAACATCTACCTCGACGGCAAGTTCATCTGCCGGACCGAAGCCGACTCCAAATCGCGCGACGTCTCCCGGCGCGTGACGCTCAAAAACCTCTCCTCCGGCGAACACACCATCACCGTGTCGAACAAGCACGCCAAGCCCGATGTGAAGAACGTCACGGTCACGGTCGGCAAGGGCAAGACCGTGCAGGTCCCCGAGATCAACGCCTGGCTTCCCGACACCACGATCGTCCTGAAGAACGGCAGCAAGTACACCGGCCGCCTGACCGACTGGTACACCGAGGACGCCGACAGGGTCATGTTCCGCCATTCCGCGGGCATCCGGGACGAGTACAAGCGGAGCGAGATCAAGGAGATCATCCCGCTGAACATCATCGACGGAGACTGATCCATGACGCTTTCCGCCGTGCTTTTCATCGCCGCGGCCGCCGCGCTCGCCGCCGCTTCGGTCTTCATCCTGACCGTGCGGCGCGACCCCGCCACGTTCCGCAGGATCGAAGCGCTTCCGCGCGATCGCATCTCCGGGACGGCGCTGACCGTGGTCGCGCTGCTCTGGTGCGTCCCGAACATCCGCCCGATCTTCATGCCGGATTCGCCGTTCCAGACATTCATCCTGCCGCTGATCCTGCTCTCCATCGTGCTCGCCGCGATCTTCCTGAACTACCTCTTCGCGCGTGCCGCGGCCGCCATCCTGATCCTCGGTGCGCACACCGTGCTGAAGATGGGCTATCCGGCGCAGCTGCCGGGCTATCCGGTCCTCGCGGCGCTCGTGCTGATCGCCGGGATCATCGGCATCGTGCTGTCCGCCAAGCCGTACTGGCTTCGCGACTGGTTCCGCCTGTCGTTCCGCAATCCCGCCGTGCGCTGGGGCTCCGCCGCGTATTTCCTGATCCTGTGCGCGATGTCCTGCTACTGCGCCGTGGAGGCTTGAACATGGTCCCTCTGCCGCCGCCGGACGATGCCGAACGCGCGTTCCTGCTGGAATGCGTCGGACCGGAGCGTCTGGACGCTTTCCTGTCTCTCTGCACGCGGTACGGCGAACTGCTGTACGAAACGAACGAATCCCTGAACCTGACGGCGATCCCGCCGGACGCCTACTGGAGCAAACATGTCTGCGACTGCGTGCTCGCGCTCCACGCCCTGCCGGAACTCTTCGCCGACAGCGTGAAGATGGCGGACGTCGGATGCGGCGCAGGACTGCCGGCGTTTCCTCTCGCCGCGGCGCGTCCGGGGCTCGATGTGACCGCGATCGACTCGCGCGGCAAGAAGGTCGCGTTTCTGGAACGCGCCGTTTCCGTCTGCGGACTTGGGAATCTGCATCCCGTCCATGCCCGCGCCAACGAACTGGCGGCGCGGGAACAATACCGGGGCGCCTTCCGCACGATCACGGCGCGGGCGGTCGCCGGCGCGCCCGAGCTCGTCAAAGAATGCCGCAACCTGCTGCGGCAGGGCGGGAGCCTGTGCGTGTTCCGCACGGAGTCCCAGACCGCGGACGAATGGCCCGCGCTGACCGCCGATAAACGCATCCATGCGGAGCGCACGGAGGAATTCCCGCTGCCGCACGAGGCCGGGACGCGGCTTTTCCTGCGCATCCGCAAACCATAAGGAGTGGATAGTATGCGATTTTACCGTCTTGACGTGTACGTGCCCGAATCCCACTTGGAAGCCGTGAAGACAGCCCTTTTCGAGGCCGGGGCGGGGAACTTCGGCAATTACGATTTCTGCTGCTGGCAGACCGAGGGGACCGGACAGTTCCGCCCGCTGGAAGGCTCGCATCCGTTCTACGGCGAGACCGGCCGCGTGGAGCAGGTGAAGGAGTGGAAGCTGGAATGCGTGGTCGGGGAATCCGCGCTGGGTGCCGTCCTGGAGGCGCTGAAGCGGTCGCACCCCTACGAGACCCCGTCGTTCCAGTACTGGCCCGTGAACCGCCACTGGCAGGCTTGAGGACAAGTCCTCAACTGTGGCAGTGCCCGGCTCCGCTCGGGCACGGGAACCTGTGACAACACAAAGAATTGAACTGGAAACAAACTCATCCGTGCATAACGGAAGAAAGTCGAACTGGATATGCTGACCCCGGAGAGAGATTACTCGATCATAGCGGGCATCACCGCCGCCGCGCTGCTTTCCGTGCTCGTGTTACGCTGCCGGAAACGCGACCGGGACGCCGGACGGCGTCTGCTGATCCTGGACATTCTGGTCGCGGCGCACACGGTCGAGTGGATTCTGATCGTTTTCGTGCAGCTTTTTGAACAATGGGCATATCACGGCGCGACTGGGGCCGATCCTGTCACATGGTCCGGCGTTGTCGCGTGGTTGTTGGGCATGGCGCTGATATCTACTTACATGATGTCCTTCATCGTTTATTTCTGGTTTCCGCCCGTCTTCCTCTTCGCTTTGGGAAAAGACGACTGGAAAAAGCCGGTCCTGTGGGCGGGCACGGCCGTTTTCGCGTTCTATTATCTGGTCGCGCTCGAGTGCTTTGCCCGCAATCTCAATTGATCGGGAGGCTCTATGTTCCGTAAAAACGACCAATCGTCCGTATTTCCCGCCGCGGCACGGGAAAAAGACTCCCCGCGGGAAACGTTCCACGGCTGGCTGAAGCTGTTTTTCCTGCTGCTCCCGTTTGTGGTGCCGTTCCTGGCGTTTTATGCGTTCACGCAGTATATGTATGTGTGCCGCATCCACCTCCCGGCGGGGAAAACGACGGTCGATTATACGGAGGTCCCGGGTCGCCGTTCGCGTTTGGGAGAACTCATTTACGATTCAAGCATCTCCGTCCCCGGCGGCAGCGCGCTCCCGCGCTGGATCAGGGATCATCTTGGGTACCGGTATTATATCGTTCCCCGAGGCGCGGAGGCGATCGAAGGACACCTGTTCCGGAACAACCGTGATCTCCGCGGCATCCGGCTTCCAGACGGACTGAAGCGGATCGGTTCCGGCGCGTTTGAGGACTGCGAGAACCTGAGGGAAATCGTCATCCCGGACAGCGTGACGGATATCGGGTTCGCCGTGTTTCTGGGCTGCCGTTCGCTGCCGCCCGTCGTCATCGGCAAAAACGTCGCGAGGATCGGCGGCGGCGCGTTTTCCGGGACCGGCTGCAAGCTTGTTGTCCCGGACGATCATCCGCATTTCAAGTTCGAGGACGGCATCCTCTATTCGAAGGACAGCAAGGAGCTTCTTTCCTGCGTGACCGTGCCGGACGGCGGCCGCATCGTCGTTCCGCCGGGGGTGAAAGAGATCGCGCCGTACGCTTTTGCCATGTGTCCCGGCTTGACGGAAGTCCTGCTGCCCGCGGGTGTGAAGACGATCCGGGAGTGGGCTTTTTCGCGCTGTACCGGGCTGAAGCATGTCGAAATGCCGGATTCGGTTACGGAAATCGGCACTTTCGCATTCGAGAAATGCGAACAACTGGAGGAAATCGACATCCCGGACGGTGTCACGGAAATCGACTCCTGCATGTTCCGGGACTGCAAAAACCTGAAACGCGTCGCGCTTCCTTCCGGCCTGAAGAATATTCTTGAGGAGGCTTTTTCCGGTTGCAGTTCCCTTGCGAATATGGAGCTGCCGGACAGTCTGGTGGAGATCGCGTCGGACGCGTTCGAAGGGTGTCCCGCCGTGGACGTCAGTACGATTCCCGCCGGAAAACTGGTCAATAGCTTCGACGACGAGGAGTCTTTTTAGTCTATATTGCAATCGGATTCCAAATTGCATCCCCGTTTCGCTCACCCGGGCTTGATCCTGCCGAGCTGTTATTTCCTGAAGATGAAGAAGACGGCGCCGCAGAGGCAGAGCCCGGCCCAGATGAAGTCGAGGCGGAAGCCCTCCTTCATGTAGAGCATGGAGAACGGGACGAAAACGGAGAGGGTGATGACTTCCTGAATGATCTTGAGCTGGGCGAGCGTGAGCGTGCCGTAGCCGATGCGGTTCGCGGGCACCTGAAGCATGTACTCAAGCAAAGCTATACTCCAGCTCACGATCGCGGCGAGCCACCACGGCTTGCTCGCCATGTTTTTGAGGTGTCCGTACCAGGCGTACGTCATGAAGCAGTTGGCGCAGACGAGCAGAAAGATGGTGCGGTAGATGACGGGGATGGAAACGATGGTCTCAATGATTTTCTGCATGATGGGATGCTGTCCTGAAAAGGCGCCGGACTGTGCTGTGTCCGGGTTGTTGTGATAAGAACCGGCGGCGCATCCGGTGAGGTCCCGTTCTGCGCCGCCAGAGTGTTTGTCAAGGTTGGATGAAATGATTATGTTCCGTGCTCATTTCCCCTTGTCGAGCTGGTCCGCGCGTTTCCGCAGTGCTTCGTGTCCGTCCACGAAATCGTAGTAGAGCGTCTGGGCCGGCTCCTTCGTGAGACGGAGCTGGATCGCTTTCGTGAAGTCCGGTTCGCCGGGGAAGACGTAGCAGAGCGCGGTGGAGGTCTGCCCGAGGTCGGACGAGGAGACTTTCACCACGACGCCGATGAAGAATCCTTCCTTCGAGAGCACGATGTCGCCGACTTCGGCCTTGAGCTCGCTGGAGGAACGGTTCGGGTTGCGGATATACAGGTGGTTGTCGCCCTGTTCCAGGCTCAGGGAGCAGCGGCCGGTGACGTCGGCGGAATCCTTCGAGAAGGTGCCGGACTTGAAGAGCGTGAGGTTGTCGACGCCGCGTTCGCGAAGCGCGTCGAACGTCAGCACGCGGACCGGTTCGGCCTTGCCCGCCTCGACGGGGAAGAGGCACACGCGGGAATCCTCGCCCAGGCAGAGCGCGGGGCCGTTGATCGCGGTCCACTTGTCCTTGCTCTGCGGGCGGCGCACCTTGTACTGAAGCTCGGTGACTTTCGTGTAGCCGGAGTAGAGGTTGAGGCCGGTGGTGTCGCGGAAGGCGGAGACGAGCCAGTTCTTGCCGCCGAGCGTGACGGCGGGCAGGAAGAACGACTTGTCGATGGTGATGTTGTTGAAGAGGCGGTCGTTGACGAGGTGGAACGAGAGCTCGAGCGCGGAGGCGTTGTAGCTGTTCAGGACGTCGTTGTTGAGCATCTTTTTGAGCTCGGCGGCTTCCTTGCGGGTCTCGGCCAGGTCGCGCTGCTTGTCGGCGATCTGCTTTTCCTTTTCGTCCAGGATCTTCTCGTTCTGCGCCAGCGTCTCCTTCGTGACGGCGAGGGTCTGGCGGGATTCGTCCAGGTCGGTCTTCGTCTTGACGAGGTCGGAATTGACGTCGGTCAGCACGCGGACCATGCCGTCCAGCTGGGTCTGCGTGGAGGTGAGCTTGGACTTCGTTTCGACGAGCTCGATCTCGGTGGCGTGGTATTTCGCGACGGCCTCGTCCGCGCGGGCCCGGTCGAGGCGTGCCTGTTCGCGGAGGGCTTCCAGTTCATGCTGGGTCGTTTCGAGCTGGCCCGTGGTATGGGACAGGGTCTTTTCGCTCTGCTGGAGCTTTTCGACGGTCTCGGTCTTTTCCTTGTTGACCTGAGCTAAGCTGCGTTCGCTCTTTTCGAGGAGGACTTCGCTTTCGCGGATGACCTTGTCGCGCTCGATGATCCCTCTGTCGGCTTCCGCGAGCCTGGCGGCGGTCTCGGCCTTTTCCTTGCTGACCTGTTCGAGCTTTGCGACGGTCTCGGCCTTTTCCTTCGTGACCTGTTCGAGCTTGGCAACGGCGCCGGCGCTTTCATTGTCGATCTGTTCCAGTTTCGCAACGGCTTCGGCCTTTTCCTTATCGGCCTGGGCGAGTTTCGCGGCGGTCTCTGCCTTTTCCTTGTCGGCCTGGGCAAGCTTCGCGGCGGTCTCTGCCTTTTCCTTGTCGGCCTGGGCGAGTTTCGCGGCGGTCTCTGCCTTTTCCTTGTCGGCCTGGGCGAGTTTCGCGGCGGTCTCTGCTTTTTCCTTATCGGCCTGGGCGAGTTTTGCGGCGGTCTCGGCTTTTTCCTTGTTCGCCTGAGCCAACGCCTGTTCGCTCTTTTCGATGGCGGCCTCGTTTTCGCGGATTGCCTTGTCGCGCTCCTGGATCTCTTTCGCGGAGAGGTCGAGCTCCTTTTCTTTCTGGGCGATGACGGCGGCGGAACGCTTCAGCGCGGCTTCGCGTTCGTCGAGTTCCTTTTTCGCCTTGTCGAGTTCGGCGGCGCTCTTTGCGAGTTCCTGCTGCGACCTGGTCTTTTCGGAGGAGAGTGCGTCCTTCGATTCGGTGAGGGCGGCAAGGGTTTCGGCGAGCTTTGCCTTTGCCTGTTCGAGTTCCTCGTCGCGGTCGGCGATCTGCTTTTCGTCGCGGAGGGCGAGCGCGCGGAATTCCTCAAGCCGTTTTTCCAGCTCGTCCTTCTGCTGCTTCACCGCTTCGTGGCGGGCGAGCTCCTCGTCGATCATCTCGACCAGGCGGTTCGCCGGGGAGGATATCTTCGCCGTGCCGGCGGGGTCTCCGACTTCGCTCATTCCGATCGACAGGGACATTGCCGCCAGGACCAGGAAGTCGCATGTGACAATGAGAATGGACCGGTTCACTGTTCGGATTCCTTTCCGTTGGATTCGTTTTCGGCGGCGCCGGATTCGTTTTCGGCGGCGCAGATCAGGGTCTGCTTCAGCGGATACTGGAGCGTGATGCGCAGGATCACGCTGAAGATGATGCCGACGAGCGTGGAGGAGTAGGCGATCAGGCGGCTGATGTTCGGGTTGAACGACATCACGATGAAGCTGGCGACGGTGCCGAGGAGGCCGAAGTAAAGCGGCAGATCCAGGAAGAGGTCGGCGTTGTCAAGTTTTTTCAGCCGGACGGAAATCGCTTCTTTGCTGCGTTTCAGGCCGAAGAAGACGTCGGCCGCGGCCACGAACGCGAACGCCTGAAGGATCAGGATGAAGATGAGGATGAAAAGGGAGAGGCGGGCGGCCGTCTTGTTGATGGTCTCGACGGTCTTTGCGGCTTCGTGGATGTCATTTTCCGTCGCCATCTGCGTCGGTGCGGTCACGTTGCCCTCGAAGAGCGAACGGAAGAAGTCGTTGGTCCTGTAGAAGTAAGTGCAGACGAGAACGATCAGGACCGCTACGACGACATAAATGGCGGCGAGGCCGAGGATTTTAGATGTTTTCTTCACGGTTTCATTCCTCCGGATTGCTGTATTTTGCAGATTGATTTGAAGTCGTTTTAATTTTGCGGACAAACGTCCGCATTTAAAGATAGTACAGCTTTTAAAAAAATCAAGCCGTAAAACAAAAAAAGCGGAGCCGGAAACACGCGTCCGCTCCGCCGGAAAAAGGCAAAAAAACAGAAGCAGGGTTTCATATACCGCTCCAACTTAATAGTAGGTGCAATAAGGCCTTGCGGCCCCGATATATTCTTTGTTCAGAGGAATGAACCGCTGCTTCTTGATGATTAATTTATCCGGGATTTCTGAAAAATCAAGCGTTTCCCGTCATTTTTTCAAAAAAAATGATTTTTCTGTCTTTCTTTGCTTCGACGGGAGCTGAAAAACGGGACTTTTTCCGCGTTTTGACTGGAAAAATGCGTTTTTTGAGCTATCTTTATAGGATTATTGTTTTTTTATCAGCAAACGAAAGGGCCTTTTCCATGAAAATCATCGACTGCACCGATGCCGGTTACAGGCAGGCGCTTCAGGCGCTTTACGAACGCCCCGCATGTCCCCCCGAGATCGAATTGAGGGCGCAGGCCATCGTGGACGAGGTCCGGCAGCACGGCAATGCGGCCGTTCTGGCGCAGATCGCGAAGTTCGACGGCGTCACGCTGACCGCGGATACGCTGAAAGTCTCCGATGCGGAGATCGCGGCGGCGAAGAAGAGCGTTTCCCGGAAGACCCGCGAGGCTGTCAGCCTGGCACGTCGCAACATCGCGGCGTTTGCGAAGATGCAGATGCCGCGTTCGTGGACGTCGTCCCCGCGCCCCGGCGTCGTGCTCGGCGAACAGTTCAAGCCGATGAACCGTGTGGCGTGCTACGTGCCCGGCGGCACGGCTCCGCTCGTTTCCAGCGCGCTCCACACCGTCGCGGTCGCGAAGGCCGCCGGCGTTCCCGAGATCATCGCCGCCACGCCGCCCCGCAAGGACGGCACGGTGAACC
>JAEEQO010000244.1 GCA_016285335.1 Victivallales bacterium
CTCGGCACCTGGACCGAATACCTCGGCGGCGAGGTCGTGAAGCTCCCGCTCCTCGAGGAAAACGGTTTCCTGCCCGACCTGGATTCCCTCACGGAAGACCAGCGCAAGCGCGCCAAGCTCCTCTACCTGAACTATCCGAACAACCCGACCGGCGCGTCCGCCACCGTGGAATTCTTCACGAAAGCGGTCGAGTTCGCCCGTCAGAACCATATCCTGATCGTGAGCGACGCCGCCTATGCGCCGCTGAACTTCTCCGGCAAGCCGCTCAGCATCCTGTCCATCCCCGGCGCGTTCGAGTGCTGCGTGGAGCTCCACAGCATGTCCAAGGGCTTCAATATGACCGGCTGGCGCCTCAGCTGGGTCTGCGGCAATCCCCTCGCCGTAAAGGCGTTCGCGACCGTGAAGGACAACGCCGACAGCGGCCAGTTCCTCGCGATTCAGAAGGCCGCCATCGCCGCGCTTGATGACCAGGCCGCCATCACGCCCGCCATCTGCGAAAAATACCACCGCCGTCTCGCCAGCATGGTCGAGACGCTGAAGAAGCTCGGCTTCAACGCCAAGGTCCCCGCCGGCAGCTTCTACCTCTACGTGAAGGCGCCGAAGGCGACCGCCGACGGCACGCAGTTCGAGAACGGCGAGGCGTTCAGCCAGTGGCTCATCCGCAACAAGCTCATCAGCTCCGTGCCGTGGGACGATGCCGGACACTTCGTCCGCTTCAGCGCCACGTTCGTCGCGCGCGGCGGCATCGAGGACGAAAAGCGCGTTCTTGACGAATTCGCACGCCGTCTGGGCGATTGCAAGTTCGTCTTCTGACGATTCTCCACCTCAAAATCGCAGGGAGCCGGTTTCACGATGCATGCGTTCCGTTTCGACGACCTCGCCTCGACCGAACCCGGCTCTTTCTTTTGCCTCGATTCGAGGGAGGAAGCCCATCTTTTCCGCATTCTCCGGGCACGGCCCGGCGAGACGGTCGCATTGCTCGACGGACACGGCACGGTCGGAACGGCGGTCGTGGGATCGGCCCATCGTCTTTGCCTCGAATCGAAACGCACCGTGCTTCCGCCCGCGCGCCGTCTGCATCTTTACTTTGCCCCGCCTAAGAAACAGAAGCTCGACGCCCTGCTGAAACAGGCGGTCGAGCTCGGCGTGTTCGAACTTGTTCCCATGCTCTGCGAACGGTCCGTCGTGCAGCCGGGCGAAAACTCCGTTGCCGGCCGCTGGATGGACCTCCTGTTCGAGGCTTGCAAGCAATCCGGCAATCCGTTCCTGCCCGAAGTCGCCCCGCCGATGCCGTTCGCGGCGGCGCTTTCCCGCGCCCGCGTGACCTGCGGCGCGCTGGTCGTCGGGTCCAACCGCACCGGCGTGTTTCCCGATCTCGGTACGGCATCGGATGCGGCGTTTTTCGTCGGGCCGGAGGGCGGCTTCACGGCCGCGGAGACGGATGCGATGTTCGCTGCCGGCGCGATCCCGCTGCGGATCGGCGACTGGACGCTCCGCGTGGAGACCGCGGCGGTCGCCGGGCTCGGCGTGCTGAACGTGCTGGGAGGACAAGTCCTCCACTGAGTAGCGCGCGTCTACGCTCGCGCACATACGTTCTGGCGCAGTGTGAAAAAAGCCGACGTCGTTGAGGCGTCGGCGGAAATGGACCGAAAACTTTTCAGCAGGATCAGTTGCCGTTCATCTTGGTCGGATCTTCGTCCTTGCGGATGTCGGCGATCGTCTTGGTGATATCGAACGCGTTCTTGCCTTCGAGCGAACGGATATTGGCCTCGTTTTTGGAGTTCCAGGGGAAGAATCCGTATGTCACCAGCCGCGTTTTCAGAATATCGCGCGCGCCGTCGGTCGGGATGCTTTTCAGAACTTCGGAGAGCGAGGACACGTATTTTTCGCGGCGGGAGGCGTCGATCGTGGGCTTGCTGTCGCGGCACTGCTGAATGAGCTCGAAGACTTCATCCGCGGTCTTGCCGTTGAGCTCGGCAAGCGCATCGCCGGAATCGGGCGCGAAGAACATGATAAGTTCGAGCCCGTTTGCGAATTCGAGCTGGCGGTCTTCGCCCTGAATCGTTTTCATGACCTCCGCGGAAGACACATAGTACTTGTCCATGGAGGAGCCGTCTATTTTCTTGGTGCAGCCGGAAACGAGGCAAATCGCCAGAAGACAGAAGACAGCGGACATGGAGCGGCGCAAATTCATAAGCAGATTCCTTTCTGTAAAGAAGAGGCGCTGAAAAAAATAGTACCGACATTAAGATACCTCTGCCGAAGTGTTTTTTCAAATAAAAGGGGAAAGAAAAAACAAAAAAAATACAAAAAAAAGGAAAAACGGGCTGCGCGGGATTGCTATTTCCCGAATCCGTGATATATTTAGTTCGGACTAAGTAAACCAAAAGGAAAACGCGCCCACATGCCTGAACAGTTGACGGAAAGCCTGGAAGATTATCTCGAAGCGATCGCGGAACTGATCGCGGTCGAGGGACACGCCCACGCCAAGGAGATCGCGGCGAAGCTGAACGTGAAAATGCCGTCCGTGACCGGCGCGCTCCGCCAGCTCGAAAAGATGGGGTGCATCCACTACAATACGCATTACCCCGTGCAGCTCACGGAGAAAGGCCGCCTGATCGCGGAAGACGTGATGCACCGCCACGGCGTGCTGAAGAAGTTCTTCTCCGAAATCCTCGGCCTCCCGCTGGAAAAAGCTTCGGAGACCGCGTGCCGTCTGGAGCATATCGTCGATGCCGACACGATCAGCCGGTTCATCCTTTTCTCCGAAGCCATCGGCAAGCGCACCGACGCCCGCGCTCTGCAGACCTATCTGACCGAGGCACTGTCCATGCAGGATTTCAAGGTTTTGTCCGACTGCGCCCCCGGCGAAAAGGCCGTCGTGGAAAAGATCGGGCGCAACCTCGCGCCGGACGCCATCGCGGGACTCAATCTCAAGCCGGGTGACGCCGTGACCGTCGAGGGATTCTCGCTGGACCGTTCCAGCGTCCGCGTGACCGCCGGCAGTCGTACGCTCGAAGTCCCGACCGCCCAGGCGGAAAACATCTGGCTCCGCCCGCACTGCAAGCAGTGTTGATGTAGTGCGCGGCTGTGCTCGCGCACGAGGGCTATTCAAGACAAAAGCGAGGCCGAGGAGGACTTGTCCACCTGTGCGCTCGCGTTAGCAGCGCACTGTATCAGTGGAGGACTTGTCCTCCTCGGCCTCTTCCCTGCACACTTCCTCCCTTTTTTTGGAAGTGTTTTTCTGTCTTTTACGAGCCGAGCAGCTTCGTGCCGATGTGGAGCACGGACCCGATCTGGTACACG
>JAEEQO010000245.1 GCA_016285335.1 Victivallales bacterium
ATACCCTTGGACGGAGCGATGCGGACATACCTTGTTACTGCCCGAACTTCCATGTTGTTCTCGCTTTGTTTGTATGGTTTTGGGTTGAAGATGGTGCGAACTGTATGTATTTGAGCATCCCGGCCCGCACGGCACAATGCGCCGCCCGGCCCGGAAATGGGGTTTCCGACAGGGGATTTCGCCGTCCGCCGCGTCTGATACCGGGCATTTTCAGCGTTGCTGAGTGTCCCCGGGCAAGGATCGCCTTGAACAGCAAAATGAACTGCCGCCGCGTTTTCCGCGGCAAACAGAGTTAATAATATAGCTTCTCATCCCATGATTTTCCAGTCCGTTTTCAAAAAAACCGGACTTTTTTTTCGATTTTTTCGTGTCCGGATGGAAAAATCATGATTTTGTTTGATTTATTTAATTTTGCTTTTTGCCGTCGGTCATTTGTGAAACAGCTTTCCGACCGCCTTCACGAACCGCATCGTCCGCGTCATCCGCGGCTCGATCGCGCCTTTCGGGCAATGTTCCTGGCAGCAGAAACACCGGATGCAGTGCGGCAGGTCGAAAGCAGGCTTCCTGTCGACGAGCTTCAGGGATTTCGGCGGGCACATCTTCACGCAGACGCCGCAGCCGACGCATTTCGACGGGTCGAGTACCGGATTCACGACCAGCAGCCTGTAAAGCGGCTTCTGCGCCCATTTCGGGATGCCGACGCCGAGATGCATCTGCGCCATGTCCAGGACGGGGCGTTCGGGAAGCGCCAGCGGCTCGCAGACGGGCAGTGCGTCCGGGATGTCGACCGTTGCCGGGTCCGCCAGAAGCCCGCGGACTTTCGCGCGTTTGATAAGCGGAAGGGTGTCGGGATCGACGCCAAGGACTTTCGCCGCCACGTTATCAAGCGCGAGCGCGTCCGTGCCGCCCGCGATGAAATGCCGGTCCGCCGGAGTTCCCGCGCCGGGTCCGTTGCCCTCCATGCAGGTCACGGCGTCGAGCAGGTTGAACGCCGGCCGCACGACAAGGTACAGGTCCAGCAGCATGTCGGCGAATTTGTCGTAATCGCGTCCGACGGCGAGGTGCCACGCCAGACGGTCGCCGCCGTTGACGAGTCCGAAGAGATTCTTGACGCAGAACGTGAGGGTCATCATGCCGTGCGTCTTGGCCTTGGCCAGGTCGGCGACGAAATCGTATTCGCGGAACTCGTCGGCGATCTCCAGATTGCGGAAGCAGACGGCGTCGAGCGGGGGCTGTTTTTTGTAGTTCGAGAAATTGGCGGACGCGACGCCGAGTTTCTTCAGTTCGTCGGCGACGCCCATGGCCCGGAGAATCTGCGGCGCGGTCTGGATGGCCGGATTCTCCAGGATGGCGACGCGCGAGGCTCCGGCATCGAGGAAGACCTTCGTCGTCTCGACAATGAAACGCGGATGTACCGCCTGCGGGTCGTTCTCTCTCCGCCATGCCAGTAAATTCGGCTTCAGCATCACGGACTTGCCGGACACGCCGCCCGCCGCTTCGATCTGCGGATGCAGGACGTGTTCCAGCGCGGGACGCAGATGATCCGGCGAATAGTCGGCGCAGGGGGCGAACGCCAGTCGGATGCGATTAGCGGGAGACGGGGGAACGTGCATGTCGCTCATTTGTGCTTCAGCCATCGGATCAGGGCGGTCACGTCGGCGATGAGGTCGGGATTCTGCGTGCATTCCGGCTTGTGGCCGGGGATGAACGCCGCGATGCGGCCGCCCCACGGAGTCTCGGCGAGGTACGCCTGAGGATAAGTCTTTCCGTTTATGGTCGTTTCCATGAGGACGGTGACCGGGGAGACCTGTTCCAGGTCGATGTAGACTTCATCGGTCGGGAGCTCGATTTTCCGAAGAGTTGACGCGAGCGGAAGCCGCACCTTGGCGACCTCGACCGTGCATGGGACGACGGGATGCGTGGAGGGTGCGACGCCGTCCGGGTCTTCGGGGCGGACCCAGCGAAGCCCGACCATGCCGCGCCACCAGTCCCAGTGCCAGAATGCCGCGCTGGATCCGTGGAGCAGCAGCAGATCGCCGCCGCGTTCGCAGTACGCCCGGACGGCTTTTTCCGCGCCCGGACCAGGCATCGGCTGTCCGCATGTCCCGGCGATCATGTGGAGCACGAGCAGACCGCAGTCCTCCGCCCATTTGCCGGATTCAAGGACGGTCCAGTCGTTTTCCGTGAACACGGTCTCCCTGCGGAAATCTTCCGGGAGCAGTTCGAAGATGTGGCGGCCGGGGTTCACGCCGTAGTGATCGTCTGCGAAAAAGTAGTTCATGGCAGGTCCTCGCGGGTTGAAGGTGGGCGAAAGAGGGGGGAAGCCGGGAAACGGCAATTTGTGCAGGGGATTAATATAACATCGCGGAAGCCGATTTTCAAAACGATGCTTGAAAAAAACGTGGCGCGCGTGTATTGTATCTTTGGAAAAAAAGCGCAGCGCCGTCCGGGAAACAGATCGGAACGCCGCCGCATCGAATCTACCGGAAGAGACCGCCATGCCGAACCCAGAACCGTCCGAAGCTGCCGGAACAAACAGCACATTCCCGCTCCCCTGCCTCGAGCCCGGATTCCGTCCGCTCGTGCTGGAACGTCGTGCTTTTCGCGCCTCGGTCCGTGCTTCCGGCCGCACCGTGCCGCTGAAACTGGCGGTCGCGACGCCTTCCGGGCAAACGCTTGTGTTCGAGACGGTCGTGTACGGCGATCCCGACGCGAACGAGGCGGAGGCGAACTTCCGGCACGCGGAACGCCTCGTGAAGAGTCTGCTGTGGATCGCCGGCGGCAGCCGCATCGTCGTTGCGGGTTCGGACGCTGTGGCAAAGCAGCTGGCGGAAACCTACTCCCCCGGCGGAGCCCGCGCGTTCGATTATGCGAGCATGACGAAAATCTACGAAATGCCGCTCACGGTGGAGTCCGTCCCGTACGAAGACGCCCCGTCGGCCAGCGAACCGCAGAACGGCCTGGGACGCCATTTCGACGGCTGCCGCGTGGGGTTCGACCTCGGTGCGAGCGACCGCAAGTGCGCCGCCATGCGGGACGGCAAAGTCGTCTTTTCCGAGGAGGTCTTGTGGGATCCCTCCGCACAGCCGGACCCGGCCTGGCATCGCGCTGGCATCAACGACTCCATCCGGCGTGCCGCCGCACATCTGCCGTGCGTCGACGCGATCGGCGGCAGCGCCGCGGGCGTTTACATCAACAACCGCGTGCGCATGGCATCGCTGTTCCGAAGCGTCCCGCAGGACAGATTCGAGCAGGAGGCCGCCCCGGTCTTCGAGCTTGTCAGGCGCGACTGGAACGGCG
>JAEEQO010000043.1 GCA_016285335.1 Victivallales bacterium
CGGGATCATCCCGACCCACAGCTGCGCCGACGCGAACGACGGAAACACCGTCACGAACGCTTCCGTGAAGCCGATCACGTAGAACGGCACGGACAGCGACTGCGACACGTAGTAGGTTAGCCCGATCGAAGCGCCGAAGCCCGGCCCCAGCGAACGCGAGATCAGGAAATAGGGCCCGCCGCTCTTCACCGGGGTGTTCGTGGAGATCGCCGAGATCGACAGGCCCGTCGCGACCGCGATGCTTTCCGCGCAGAGCAGGATGCCCAGCGCCCCGAGGATGCCCAGCCGGCCCGTGACCGTACCCAGGCGCATGAACATCACCACGCCCAGGATCGTCAGGATGGACGGCAGGAAAACGCCGCTGAATGTATTGAAATGGTATCCCTTTTTGGGCTCGTCGGTCGAGGTCTGTTCCGGATTCATGGGGTCACGTTCTTTCTGCTGGAGTTTCCGGTGTGTTCTTATTCCGCTAACTATACCACATTTCCCGTCCGTTTTCAAGCCGCCGCCGCATCTTTTTATAAAAAAGATGAGGAAATGGCGCCGGGTTCCGGGGATGAAAGCGGAAGTCGCGGCGGATGCCCCCTTTTTGGGAAGAAAAGACGGTCAGTATTCGAAATGCGGCTTCCGGTGCAGGATTTCCGCGTCGAGTACGGCCAGGACGCGTGCAAGCGATTCCCGGACGGCCAGACGCACCCGCGCCGACTGCACGCTGGAATCTTCCGCCGCGAATCCGACCGCGTCGATGCCGTGCCGGTCCGCCAGATAGACGGCGCGCTCGACGTGGAACTCCTGCGAGATGACCGTGAGCTCGTTTGCGCCGTACAGGTTGCGGGCGCGGACGACCGAATCAAGCGTGCGGAATCCGGCGTAGTCCATCAGCACGTCGTCCGGCGCCACGCCCTCCGCGGCGAGTTCCCGCTTCATGTCGCCCGTTTCGTTGTAGTCCGTGCGGCTGTTGTCGCCGGACACGATGATCTTGCGGATCTTTCCCGCGCGGTAGAGGTCCGCTGCCGCCCGGATGCGCTTGTAGAAATAGTCGTTGCGGTATTTGCCCTTCACCAGACGCGTGGTGCCGAGCAGCAGGCCGAATTCGCGCGCGGGGACGTCTTCCACGGAGGTGAACACCCGTCCGGCGGCGCAGGATTCGACGCGCCGGTCCGCGGCGATCATCGCGAATACGGCTGCAAGGATGCCGAGCACAAAGAGTCCGGCGGCGGCGAACAGGATCCGCCGGACGATGCGGCGCTTTTTATCTTTGTTCGAGACGGTTGTTTCCGGTGCAGGATTCATTATATTTCAGATTGAAAGATGAAGAAGGCCGCGAACGCTTTTTGCGGCGTCCGCGGCGCAATCGTACTGAGTTTTCAGTTTTTTCGTGCTGTAGCGGAGCTCAGCACTGTTTTGTCACTGCTTGCAGTGTGCCGGAGCGCAGCCCGACACTACCGCAGTGGAGGACTTGTCCTCCTTAGAGCTTGGAGAAGCTTTCGTTCATCTTCTTCTCATACTCGACGTCGATCTTGGTGTCGGGGATGGTCTTGCCGTTCTTGACCTTTTCGATCACAACGTCGTCGAGCCATGCCTTGCCTTTGCCTTCGACCATGATGCCGATGCGGTCGCGGATCGCCTGCGCCGGGATGTCGAATTCGCCGGAGTAGGTCTTCCAGTCCGTCGCGTCGGTGGCGTCGAAGAGCTGGAGGTCGAGGCAGCGCTGGAAGCCGGAGTTCTCGCCGCGGATGCGGATCGTGACCTTGCTGTAGCCTTCGTTCTTGACCTTGCAGGAGACTTTCACGTGCGAGCCGGCCACGTCGCGGATCCAGGTGCCGATGCCGTCCGCGCCGGGAGCCGTCGAAATTTCCTGGACCGAGGGAAGGGCGGTCGCCGGATCAAGGTTTTCAATCCGCAGCGAAGCCGGTGCGGAGGCGTAAACTTCGGTGTCGCGGTGGGGATTGATGCGGATGGGATCCCAGCGGCGGGCTTCCCAGCCGAGCGGACGGTCTTCGCCCATCGTCATGTCGCCGTTTTCGACGGTGACCCAGCGGGCATCATACTCCGCCATCTTCTTTTCGATTTCGGCGAGGAGCGGTTCGAATTTCTTCGCGGTCTCGGGCTCGCGCATCTTCAGGTAGGCGTCGAGATAGCGGCAGCCGAAGGTGTTGACGGAGTAGCCGGAGATGTGCAGTTCATCGCCGCGGTGCATGAGCCCCTTCGAGCTGATGAGCTTGCAGTTTTCGATCTTGGATTCGACATCCTGGATCATCCGGTTGAAGCCGTCCGTCCAGTTCACATAGCGGCCGAGTTCGCCCACGAAGAGCGGCAGGTCGGCGATCCCGATGTCCGTACGGACGTCGGTCACGAGCTTGTTCAGCTGGTTGATATAGTCGCGGTTGCCGGTGTCGGATTCGCCCTGGTGCCAGAGCATTGCCTTCACTTCGCCCTGTTCCTGCGCGAATTTGATCTTCTTGATGAGGTTGTCGTAGTTCGGCGCGCGGTCGGTGTTGTCGCGTCCGCCCTTGCTCAGTTCGCGCATGCTGCGTCCGCCGCGGGCCGCGTGGATCAGGCCGACCGTCACGTCCGGATGCAGTTTCGCATAGTGCAGCGCGAAGGACTCGCCCGGGCCGTAGCCGCGTCCGTACGGCGCGACGTTCTTGACCCATTCCATCTTGTCGTTGAGCTCAAGCACCTGATAGGTTCCGGTCAGATACTCGGGCAGCACGGGGTAGCCCGCGCCTTCCATGTTCGACTGGCCGGTGAGCAGGAAGATGTGGAATTTCTGCTTCTCGGCCGGGATCTTGAGCGTGGAATAATCGGGCGCGGTCGTCTGAGCCGTGCACGCGGTCGTTGCGGCGAACGCCGCCAGGACCGGCACGAGGCCTTTCATCATACGGAAGAACTTCATGTTGTTTTCTCCGGTTTGAGGTTGGTTGTTGTTATGCGATTTGGGTTGAGTTGACGGTAAAAAGTGAGTTCGCGAGGACCGCCAGGCGGGCACAGGCGTTATTTCATCACACAATTATGATAATATATCACATCACGCTAAAAAAATGAATGTATTCTTTGCTTGATTTTGTGTACTATTTGTTGTTTGCGGACTGCAAAAGAAACATGCGACAGCGGAATGGCTCCTGTAATCCCGTTCCGAAGATGCAGAATTTCATCGACCCCCCATCAGAGCCATCGGAGCTATTTGACCTGTCGGTCCTGTCGGTCCTGTCAGAACATAGGACGGATAGGATATATAAGCACGAAATAAGAAAAATATAATTATCAAAAGATATATCGAAAATAGTATTGAATCAAATAGATGTTCTGATCTGCGAATACATAATGGTATTCTTTTTGTTGTTCCGGTTTTCTACAGGTTGACTATTTGAGCATGCTTTCGGCTTGTTTTAAAGTGAAGTGCTTTGATCGAATCTGGTTCTTGATTGATAAACGAAAGAAGTGTTAAAACGAACCAAATAAGAATTTATAAGAACTAAATATATTTCAAAATCTGTTATGCTGTTCCGGTGTGCCGGGAGATGTCGTGAAAATAACGCGAACCATCGTTTTGCGTCGCAATGTCTTTCGCGAAATCGCTGCTCAGGGCAGGGGACGGAGCGCAGTGCTTTCCATCGGGTGGTCGCAAATGGAAAAACGCAAAAAAATCGTCTGCCGGACCGGATTTTTTAGGTTTTGCACAGAAAATTGATATTATTCTTAAAAAACACATGTTTTTCGATAAAAAATACATTTTGTTTTCGCCCTACTAAGTGTATAATATACGCGAGAAATATATTAAATAAACCCGTACGCGAACAGGCAAACACAAAAATCAAGCTCAAAACGAAACCGGCGAAACCGAAACGAAACGAACTGAAAATGAACAAAACGGAACAGGACGGACAATCAAGCGGACAAACGAGACAAGTCGAACGGAATTGAGCTGAACCGAACGGACGGAACCAGACGAACCAAACGAAACTTCGAGATACGAACCATGAACGAAACAAACAGCAAACGAGCGGAACAGGAGGCCGGGACCGGCTGGTAGACCGGGACCTCAGGCGGCGGCGCCGAAACGCTGTCTGAAGCTGAACCGGGCCGAACGGAAGCGAGGCGAAGGCGAAGCGGACGGCGAGACCGGAAACCAAGTTGAAACCGAGCATGAGCGAGGCGAAGGCGAGGCGGACGGCGAGACCGGAAACCAAGTTGAAACCGAGCATGAGCGAGGCGAAGGCGAGGCTGACGGAAAGGCGGGCCGGACTGAACGCACGACAGCCGCGAGAGCGGAGCCTGAACGAGAGTTCGGGTGCAGCACGATTTTCACTGACTTGAACCCGATCGAAGGGCCGGAACAACGGCCCGGAGAGACCGGCCCGGGAACCGAACACCGGGACGGAAACAGAAGCAACCGGAACCAGCGGGAAACCGCGGGAGACAAACGATGACGACGAACTGGAAACGGACGGAAACGGCGGACGGCGCAGGGGCGGAAGCCCCGGGCGGCGCGACTGCATTTGCGTCCCGCATGCCGCTTCGCCGGACTCGCCGGGCGCTTCGCTGGAAACGGGACGCCGTGTGCCGGGAAACCGCCGCGGCCGCCGCGGATCCCGAGCTTGCGGAAGCGGAAGACTCCGTTCCCGCTGCCGGGTCCGGTTCCGCGGGTTCAAGCTTAACCAGAACGATTTTTTTCACATCCCGCATTCAAACTCAACCATTAACCCGAAAGGAAAACCCTAACACAAACCAGAAAAAGAAAGGCAAACAAAAACAAGACACAGTAACAATTCGCAAGAAACTCGTAACCCTAGCTTAACACAACCAAGGAGAAAAAGCTATGGCCGACCCCAAAAAACCCAAACAACTAAGTGAAGCGACCCCTCTGGTCGAATTCACGCCGACCGGCAATATTTATGTCGATCCTTCGTATACCAGCGAAGAAGCGACGCCGGCAACTTCTCCCATTACGGGCGAGGCTCTGACGTTTGGTGAAAACACTCTCACCAATCTCACTGCCAACAACAACAATTCGCCCGCGATCAACCCCGAAGACGGTCACGCGTTCTTTGTCTCGAACCTCAAGCGCAATACCGCGAGAGGCAACGGCAACGACTACTTCTTCAACTTCAACCGTGCGAAGATGCTCGGTGATATCTACATCACCAACTCGACCGGCGGCGACTTCTCCGCTTCTCCGCGCGTCGCAGACACCTACGTCGCCGATGAGGACGGCGTTCTGAACGTCTACATCGAAGGTTCCACGTTCGGCGGCAACCTGATGGGCTTCGGCAGCCAGACGAACACCTCCCAGACCTTCACCGGCGACTACGAATTCACCTTCAAGAATTCTCAGGCGCAGTGGTTCTGCATCACCTATGGTACCGGCTACGGCATGGGTGAAGGCGGCGCCGGCAACATCCGTTTCGGCTCGCTGTACGGCAACATCGACCTCCTGGTCGACGGCAGCACCATTACCAACAACGGCGTCATCATCGCCGGCGGGCTCCACCCGGGCAACGACGGAGCGGAAAAGGCTTACCTCCGCGCCTACATCAAGGACTCCCTGTTCCAGGGCGAATTCGGCGTCATCAAGACCGGTACTGACGGCACCATGTTCAAGAGTGAAGCCGACGTCGACATCACGATCGAAGGTTCGACCTTCGCCAACGTGTTCCTGATGTTCCCGAACGTCGCGACCAACACGCAGGCCAGAAACGGCGAGATCACAACGACCGGCGACGTCAATTTCAAGGCGACGAACACGCGGTTCGCCGGCCTGAACATGGGCGCCGGCCTCGGCGGCACCGGCTGGAACAGAACCGGCTGGATCAAGGGCAACATCAACTTCGACATCAGCGGATCCTCCAACAGCAGCCGCACCTTTATCCACAAAGGTTTCGTCGGTACCGCTGATGAGCAGGAAACCGTCACCGGTACCCTCACGAACTCCGTGTTCGGCGATTTCACGGGTTACGACACCCGTGAAAACAACCAAATCTACGCTGACACCACCCTCAAGATGACGGGTTCCACGATCGGGAACTTCACGTTCTACAACACGATCAACAGCGGCGGCACCGTGACTCCCACCGCGGAACGCATCCACGGCGCGCAGAAGCTCGAACTCGCCGGCGTCACAGCCGGGAACGTCGCCGGCAACATGCCGGGGGACGCCTCTCCGGCAAGCCAGCCCGATGCCACGTTCGACCTGACCATCAAGGCGTCCGAAACCGTGACCCAGGTCGGAACCGTCTCCCACTGGGACAGCATCACGATCGACGCCGGCGCCACCGTCCGTGCGACCAGCTTCGCCACGCTCGATGACGGCAAGGTCAGCATCGCGATCGGTTCCGACGTGAGCGCCTCCTCCATCAGCAGCCTCTCGACTCTGTACGTGACCGGCGAACTCGTCGATGCCGACACCGTGATCGTCTCCGGCCTCGCCGAAGACGGCGTCAACAACGACATGGTCCTCTACGTCGGCGATTCCGAAGTCGAGTACACCAAGGGCATCTTCCCGGGATACTGGGAAGTCGTTGGCGGCAACCTGACGATCCACAACGCCTCGAGCACGGTCCTGCTGGTCAACAGCAACTACACCGACGGCGCTTCCACGGAACTCGGCCCGAAGGGCTACACCACGATCGCCAAGGCGCAGGCCGCGGTCACCGACAAAGACACGACCACCATCATGGTCTATGCCGAGGATCCGAACGTCGAAGCGAGCACGTTCTCCGAAGCCGTCGTCTCGAAGGACTATGTGACTTCCCTCGTCGGCGCCGATGGCTACGTGATTGATCTCGGCGGCCAGGACATCGTCGTCGGCGACACCGCCGCGGACTCCGCTTCCGCGAACTTCACCGCCACTTATACCAATAATATTAATAAGGTCGCCTTCGGCAACGTCACCGGCACCGCGAAAGCCACGATCGACCATGCCGTCGCCGGCGAAGACGAAGCGCCCGGCATCGGCACGATCGACCTGACCGGCGCGAACGTCGCCGACGCCCAGGTCACCGTTTCCGACAGCGTGATCGGCGAAGTGAAGCTTGCCGACCAGGAAGGCTTCGTCGGCAACGTCACGATCAAGAACTCCACTATCGGCAGCGTCTACGGCGCCGCGAGCGGAGCCGTGAACGACCTGACCGGCGGCAACACGATCAAGACCGTGTACGCCGAAGACAACGGCGCTTCCATCAAGCTCGGTTCCTCCGAAGTCACCGCTTATGTCGCCGGCCTCTCCTCCGCGGCAGAAGCGCGCGAATCGCTCGTCTACGGCGATTCCGTTTCCGCCGGGACCCTCGTCCTCGGCGACGCGACTGTTGAAGTGAACGAAGGCGAAACCACCGTCTCCGGCATCGCCAACAGCATCGGCAAGATCGAAGCCACCATCGGCGGCGGCGATGTCAATAAACTGATCGTCGGCGCGGAAAACAACACCGTCGGCGAAATCGACCTGACCATCGCTGGCGGCAAGCTCAACGACGTCGCCATCGCGGAAGGCGCTTCCGTCACCGGTCCGATCGAAGTCACCCTCAAGGGCGGCACGGTCACGAACTTCCGTGATGGCCAACCGACGAACACCGCCGATTTCGGCAACAACGTGTTCTCCACGTTCTACGGCCTGGTCTACGGCGCATCCGTGACCGGCGCACTCGACGCGGGCACGCAGGGTTCGGAACGCATTCTGAACGTCGAAGGCCATGCGAAGGTCGCATCCGTTGCGAACTTCACCTCCCTGAACGTCACGGGCGGTACCCTGAACGTTGCAGGCGGCGAAGCCAAGTCCTCCATTTCCGATCAGAACACCCTCGAAATCAGCGGCGACATCCTGAACCAGCGCACCATCAACGCCGGTATCATCACTGCCGTCAACCTGAACAACTACGGCGCAGTCGGCACGCTCCGCCAGCTCGATCAGCCCGGCGTCGTCGCGCTGAACCTCTCCGGCGACCTGAACAACTTCGGCGTTGTCGCGACGGCTTCCGCGAACATCAACGGCAACCTGGTCAACACCCGCAAGATCACGGCGCTCGGCGACATCACGGTCGGCGGCACGTTCAACAACTCCGGCGACATCTACTTCTACGCCACCAGCAGCCGCGAAGGCGTGTTCACGCAGAAGGGCGGCCTGGTCCTGAACAATGTCGACCTGGTCAACACCGGCTTCATCAGCGCGGGCAAGCTGACGGGCGTCAAGAACCTGACGACCTCCAAGATGTACGTGACCGGCGGCGCCGAGATCTCCGGCAACATCACCATCGATGCCGGCGCGGAAGTCTGCTTCACGAACAAGGCGAATCCGGAACTCGCGAACGGCCTGAGCCTCGGCGGCACGATCACGATGGGCGACACCTCGAACCTCGTGGTTTCCGGCGACCTCACCACCTCCGGCGCGAAGACCATCACGGTCAACGTCGGCGACCTGATCGGCGCCAACGAAATCGTGCGCGCGGAAGGCGGCGTCGATTCCTGGACGATCAATCTGGTCGGCGCGAACGCCGGCAAGTATTCCTATGTCAAGGATTCGACCACCGTCACGGTCTACTCCCTCGGCGAAGTCTTCGTCAACTCCGCGTTCTCCGCGGACGGCAAGAACGTCTTCGACGGCAAGACGCTCGCTTACGGCATCAACGCGTTCGCCACGGTCGAAGAGGCTGTTGCCAACGCCCAGGCCGGCGCGAAGATCATCATCGCCGGCGACCAGACCGGCATGGATGTCACCGCTGCCGCCTTCGACGTCGAGCTCATCGACGCCGTCGTCGGCGCCGTCACCGCGAAGAACCTCTTCGTCGAATCCGACAGCACCGCTGCTTCGATCGATTCCGCTGCGAAGCTCACGATCGACGCGGCCGCTCTCCTGACCGTCACCGACACGATCGCGGCGAACCTGCCCATCGTCATCGACGCCACCGCCGGATCCGGCTCCCGCCTGGTCCTCGACGTCGATCCCGAAAAGGTCACGCTCTCCGCAGACCAGGTCACGATCAACGGCAAGGATTCCTACAGCGCGCTCGTCCTCGCGGGCGAAGGCGAAGGCGCTCCCGTGCACGCGGGCGACCTATTCCTTATCTCTCAGGACAACGCGATCTATGCTCCTTCTCTCTACACGACTGTGGAAGAAGTGCTCCAGCCCAATTTCGTCGACGGCGATACCTTCGACGCTGCTACGGGCGATGCGCTCTTCGCCGGCGTGAACACGTTCGGCACCAGAGAAGAAGCGGTTGCGACCGCCAAGGACAACAACGGCGTGTTCGTGATCTTCGACAACGTGGTCGGCAACAAGGTCGGCGAAGACGGCGTTACCTCGCTGCTCGAAGTCGATGCCGCCCGCGGCGACGACGGCCAGACCCGCGCCCTCGTCGGCGTTCATGACGACGGCAATACGCCTTACGTCAGCGACCAGGATCACACCACGATGATCGTCGGTTCGACCAGCAGAGGCAGCGTCTACGGCCTGAGCCGCTGGTACGAAATGTCCGGCGACTACACCTTCATCGCGAAGGATTCCATCTCGACCGGCAGCGCCCTCTACATGACGGGCAACAACTACAACAGTGTGATGAACGGCGACATCAACGCCACGATCGAAGGCTGCACGTTCGGCACGACCTACATCGGCTACGGCAACTTCGGCACCACGGACTTTGATCCGATCGACATCAACGTCACGGTCAGCAATTCCCGCACCGGCCAGTTCCGCGGCATCAACATCAGCGGTTCCACGCCTGCGACGATCAACGCGAACATCAACATCAGCGTTTACGACTCGATGATCGGCGGCGCGTTCTACGGCATCGGTACTGCTGACTGGGTCAACACCGCGGCCAACATCTACCAGGCGTCCTTCGTCTCCGGCAGCGTCAACGTCGAAGTCGGCGGCACCACGGTGTCCAACCAGTTCCGCCCCGGCGACTCCATCCCGCACGGCGCCAATGCCCTGCAGACCTTCAACGTCCCGACCACGCTGCACGTCGTCGCGACCGAGAAGTCCGCTGTCACGCGCGCTGACTGGGTCATGGAATGGGATACCATCATCATCGACGCCGACGCCACCCTGCAGGTCAACCACGGCCTCGAATACGTCAACGCCTACAAGGCGTCCGATTCCGCAGAGGACAACGGCGGCCAGCTGATCCAGATCTACGTCAATATGTCCGGTTACGCGGGCGGCACGCGCACGGTCATCACGACCGAGTTCATCAACACCGATGCCAACATGAGCAACATCTCGGTTATCGGCGACAATGACATGACCGGCCAGCGCCAGCTGGTGTACGGCCAGAACACGCAGTCCGGCAGCGTCTGGCACCTGAACCGCGTCGCGATCTTCGACAAGGCCGACAACATGTACGTGAACGACACGTACAGCGATGCCACCTCCGGTTCCACCGCCTCCGACGGCCAGGAACTCTACTTCAACGCCAACGCCCACAACAACTTCGAAGGCGCTCTCTTCTACGCCAACGACTGGGGCGGATCGATCATCCTGACCGGCGGTACCTTCGAGGCCCAGGACTTCAACGGCAACAACGTCGAACTCCGCGCCGGCAAGGTCGGCGAAGTCACGATGGGCACCCGTCAGGAATCGACCCTCAAGGTCGCGGCCGCTGCCACGTTCGACAGCGCCGACGGTTCCGGCATCTCCTCCATGGATGTCGACGGCAACGCCAAGCTCGGCGATGTGGCGAACTTCAAGTCCGTCAGCGTCGACAAGGGCGCGACGGTCGCGTTCGGCGAAGTCAGCAGCTCCAACATCAGCCTGTTCGCGGACAACGTGATCACGGCCGACAGCCTGAACTTCTCCGACGCCACCATCACGATCGACGTCTCCAAGTACATGGGCAAGGCCCACGCCGTCATCGCCACCGAAAACGGCATCAACGGCGCTCTCGCGAACGTCCAGCTCGTCGGCACCGATGCCGACAAGTACGGCGTCGTGCTCACGGACAAGGACCTCGTCGTCACGACCACGATCCAGTCCGACACCTACCTGAACGCCGAGTATACGGCTGCCACCACCGGCACCATCCTGCCGGACGGCACGTACCTCCAGTACGGCTTCAACGCGTTCAGCACGGCGGCCGACGCTGTTGCCAACCTCGGCAGCACCAAGAACGTCGTGACCGTCACCGGCGGCACCCTCGCTGACGACATCACGCTGAACGGCGCGAACTTCGTCATGCAGGGCGGCGTTATCGAAGGCTTCATCAACGGCACCTCCGACGACGACTTCTCCGGCATGAACGTCACGATCGAATCCGGCAAGGTCGGCGGCATCGCCATGACCGCGGGCGACGGCGCGTACGCTGTCTCCAAGGCCGCGATCACGTTCGGCGACGATATCACCGTTGACGGCGTCGTGGCCGGCGCGGGCGACACCACCCTCACCATCGGCGGCGGCGTCACCACGGTCGGCGGCATCGAAGACATGAAGCAGATCACGCTCACGACTTCGAGCTTCCTCTCCGCCGGTTACATCGACATGGCTGGCGGCACGGTGTACGTGACCGGCGGCGCTGTTGAATCCCAGGAAGGCAACCTCCACAAGATCATCAGCACCGACGGCGGCATCACCGGCGTTGCTTCCTATGCATGCGATCCTGGCCTCACCATCTACGCTTCCGCCAAGGAAGTGTACCTGATGGACCTCACCCGCATCTACTTCGATCCGACCTTCACGGAAGCTGTCACCGGCACCACCATGGCGAACGGCGACATGCTGCAGTGGGGCTCCAACGCGTTCAGCGACCTCACCGAGGCCATGAACCACGTCGTTACCGGCGGCACGCTGTATGTCAGCAACTACAACGGCAACGTGAACTACAACAAGGAAACCGATTCGATCAGCCTGAACATCACCGGCGGCACGATCAATCAGTTCCACGTCATCAACCCCGACAACGGTCTCCGCACCAAGGTCTACCAGCCGATCACGATCAATATCGACGGCTCCAGGATCACCGGCGATGTGAACAACATCCTCGGCCGTTCCAACAGCTGGGACAGCGTCGCCAACTCGCTGGTCTACTACGCTCCGGTCACGGTCAACCTGTCCAACGGCCGCAACGACAACCGCCTGCGGTTCGTCGGTCAGTGGGACACCATCCAGAGCGGTATCACTGTCAATCTGACGAACTGGGAACTCCGCGGCGACATCAAGCCGCTGTTCGGCGACGCCCGTGCGGCGGACGGCGAAGGCTACCACAGCTTCATCGATATGACGTGGGACAATGTCACCACGCCCAGCGGCGACAAGTGGGTCACCCTCGCCAACGTTACCGACTGGGGCACCCTTGATTACATCAACTTCACGATCAAGAACTCCACGATTCGTGAAGGCACCGGCGGCAACAACATGCGCATCTGTGTCTTCGACGAAGGCAACGAAGGCCGCCATAACCGGAACGTGCCGATCACCTTCACGGTCGAAAACTCTCACGTCAACGCGATGCTTGCCGCCTCCAACCTCGGCGGCGGTGCACAGCGCACCACGAGCTACCAGGGAACCTCCACCCTGAACGTCCTCGGCTCGTCCAACTACATCAAGTGGGCGAACTGGTTCCAGACCGTGAACATGGGCGTCGATACCCTCCTCACCGGCGGCACGATCACCTTCCGTCCGGGCACCTACGAGATCGCTCCGGAAGAAACGGTCGAGACCACCGGTATCATCAACGTCGATGCGACGGGTTACACCGGCGGCAGCAAGATCCTGATCAACCTCGAAACCGGCTTCCAGAACGTCGAACCCGGCTCCGACAGCTTCCTCCTGAACCTGAAGCAGGATGTCGAGGGCAAGTACGCGCTCGTCGCCGGCACCAGGGCCATGGTCATCTGGGACGGCGTCGTCACGAACCTGTTCTACAATCCGATCTACAGCAGCAACAGCACGGTTGTCGGACAGACCGGTCCGAACGGCGAAATCCTCGTCAAGACCATCTTCGAAGAAGACGGCGAGACTGTCAAGGTCCTCGGCAACGCCTACGGCGAAGAAGAAGGGTCCAGCGACCTCTACGGCTTCGAAGATGCCAAGAAGGCTCTTGTGGCGGGCAATACCCTCTACATCACCGGCGGCACCTTCGGTTCCGCGGAAGAGCTGAAGCCGGTCTACGGCACCATCGCCGATCAGGAAGCGACTGCGTTCGTGAACCTCGGCGTCACCGGCGGCCGCTTCTCGAGCATCGTCATGGCCGAAGACGGCAAGACCGTCACCGGCGATGCCAACCTCGAGCTCCTCGGCGGCAACTACGGCTTCTCCTACACCTATGAGGAAGAGCGCGAAGTCGAAGTGACCGATCCCGAGACGGGCGAAACCCACACCGAGACCCAGACCGTCACGCTCACCGGCTACACCGGCGGCGATCTCGTCGGCTCCAAGGATGCCGTCACCGGCACCAGCACCCTGACCGTTTCCGCGAACGTCACCGTCCACGGCAACGTCAGCGAGTTCGACAACATGATCGTCAAGAGCAACGCCACGATGAGCGGCGACGTCTCTGTCACCAACCTCGAAATCGACTGCAACAATACGCTGAACGTCAGCGGCGCGCTCGACGTCGGCGCGATCCACCTCGCTTCCGCCGAATACGAAGGCCCGAGCAAGGTCGTCCTGAGAGCCGATGCCCTCGAGACCTTCGACCAGAAACTTATCACGGTCGACGGCGAAGACAGCTTCCTCGTCAAGGGCAATGAACTGTGGCTGATCTCCGAAGATCCGGGCAACGTCTACTTCTGCACAGACTTCACGGAAGCCATCAACGGTACGTCCTACAACGGCGACCTCCTGGTCTACGGCGTGAACGCGTTCTCCACGATGAGCGAGGAAATCCTCCTCACCCGCACCACCAGCGACTACACGATCTACGTCCTCAACGGCGTGTTCGACGGCGTCTACGATGTGACCGGCCTCGGCCAGGTCAACCTCCAGCTCGACGGCGGCACGGTCGGCGGCTTTGTGATCGGCGACGGCGCTGATGGCTCTCGTTCCACCGTGCGCGTCACCGCCAATACCTCCGCGGTCAACGTCGGCACCCTCACGGGCGTCGAAGGCTCCACGGTCGGCTACCGCGTGATCGCGAACAAGAACGCCACGTTCACCAGCATCGACGGGATCCAGTACTTCCGCTTCGGCGCCGGCCAGAACGTCAGCGTCACCACCGGCATCAGCTACCTCGAAGATGGCGGCGAGCTCGTCGTCGACTTCGCGGGCTACACCGCGGGCGCTGGCACGATCCTGAAGCCTGCCAACGGAATCGCCAACTTCATCCAGAAGAACGAGACGATCGTGGTCGCAGGCGAAACCATCGCTGTCAGCCGCACCCAGATCGGCGCGCAGAACAACGCCAACATGCTGATGCCGTACTACGACGAGGCCACCGGCTCCGTCAAGATCGCCGAACGCGGCAATGCTGCGTTCCTCGATGCGAATGCTCATTCCGGCATGAACGGCGAAACCGTCGTGATTGACGGCGTGACCACCACGAAGGTCTACGGCTACAACCTGTCCAACTGGAACGTCAACGCTGCCCGTTATTCGATCAGCGGCGGCACGCTCTTCGCGGACGGCGGCGAAACCGGCGCGTTCTACTACTTCTTCACCGGCGCCCCGATCAGCGTCGATGTCACCGGCATCACCACCGGCGGCTTCGTCGCGGGTTACAATGACGACAGCGCCGCTGATCAGAAGTTCCGCGACGGCGACTTCTACGCCAGGATCGACGGCTGCACGCTGACCTGGTTCGCCTCCATCGCCGGCCAGGGCAATGACGGAGCTCACCAGGAAATGGTCGTCGGCAACTGGGTCTCCGACGGAGAAGAATCCGGACATTATGAAGATACTGCCTGGAACATCACGATCTCCAACGGTACTCACGACACGAACGACTTCCGCATCGCCCGCTACGCCAACCTCTCCGGCGGCACCGTGAACGTCACGATCGCGGACTATGACCTCCGCGGCGACCTGATGCTCTTCGACCGCATCTTCAACGGCAAGACCGAAGGCGTCGACAGCCAGCTGAAGGAAGTCAACGTCACCCTGTCGAACGTCCAGGAACCGGCCGCGAAGTGGATCCAGGTCTGGGAACCGCAGGAAGCGAACAGCACCAAGATCAACCTGACGATCACCGACGTCAACCTCGCCGGCAACAACACGTCCACGATCGGCCTGTTCGGCGCGGACACGACCGGCGCTTGGGACGGCGAAGCTGATGTCTACGTCAGCGGCGCCACCATCGTGGAAGGCAACCTGAACGGCGGCCGCGGTGTTACAGACGGCGGTCTTAACAACATCACCGGTACCCGCAGACTCCACATCACCGGCGGCACCAACAGGATCGCCACCGTCCGTGAGTTCACCAGCATCGAGATCGCCGACGGCGCTCTGCTGACCGGCAACCGGATCTTGATGTCCGAAGGCCAGGGCTTTATCCTACGCGGCGAAACCGGCTACACCGGCGAAGTCAAGGAATTCGCCGTGGTCGGCACCACGATCACCGGTACCACCACCGCCCAGTTCCTCGATGCGGACGGCAATGAGATCGAAGGCTACACCGCCGTTATCGGCGCGACCAGCCTCTTCATCTACAAGCCCACGAAGGACGTCTTCTACAACAGCAACTACAACGAAGCCACCACCGGTTCGTCCATCACCGAAGTCGACGGCTCGAAGAACTTCCTCGTGTACGGCGACAACGCCGTCTCCGCGATGAAGAACGCCTACGCTTCCGTCGACGCGCGCGGCGGCTCCGAAAAAGCCACGATCCAGGTCGTGGACGGCTCCGGCACGCTCTACACGTTCGGTTACAAGACCGTCGTGAACGGCGGCCAGTTCACGAACATTGCCGGCGGCACGAACTACAAGTCCACCACGACGCAGGTCGATTCCGGCGAAGTGGATCCGGAAACCGGCGAACCCATCATGGTCGATGTGACCGAGGTCACCCCGGCTGAGACCGTCGCTTCCGTCGACATCACCATCAAGGCCGAAGCGACCGTGACGAACGTCAACGTGGCCAACGAGTACTCGCAGGTCAGCGGCAACGCCCTGATCACCGTTGCGGACGGCGCTGCCTTCACCGGCACGCTCAACGGCGGCAACGACTTCGTCGGCGGCAACAGCGCTCTCGTGTTCGAAGGCTCCGCTACCGCGAAGGCGATCACCGGATTCGACTCCGTCACGCTCGATGCCGACGGTCTCGTCGAAGTGACGAACTTCACCGGCGCTGCCATCACGATCGACGCCACCGGCTTCACGGACTTCACCAAGAAGGTCCTCGTTGTCAACGGCGGCTTCGATGCCGAGAACATGCCGGCTGTCAACGTCATCGGCGACGGCTTCGGCTATCAGTTCCTCGACGACGGCAAGACCCTGCTCGTCACCTCCGACCTCGTCGGCAACGTGTTTGCGAACGCCGACTGGACCGAGGACGACGTGAAGGACACGTTCGTCGGCGACATGGCGCTCGTCTGGGACAAGAACGCGTTCGCTTCCTTCTCGAAGGCCGCTGCGGCCATCACGGGCACGAACACGCTCAATATCTCCGGCGGCACCTCCGAGGATAGCATCGTCCTCGCCGGCAAGAACGACGTCATCGTCGGCGGCACCGTTGGCACCGCGCTTGGAGCACTCTCCAGCAAGGGCGGCGTCCTGACGGTCACTTCCGACCTCAGCGCGGCCTCCATCTCCGGGTTCTCCGCGATCAACACCACGGCTGCCTCCATTACCGTCGACGGCGGCATCCAGCTCGAAGAAGGCGCCACGATCACCATCGACATGACCGGCTACACGCAGGACGTGTTCGATGCCCCGATCCTCGTGAGCGGCACCGGCATCACCGGCATCACCGATGAAAGCATCGTCCTCACCGGCGAAGGCGCTGGCGTCTACCACGCCTACTACAACACCGATGACAACAGTGTCCATGCGATGCGCATCGACAACTTCTACGTCGATGTGGCGTACGGCACTGCCGGCGAGTTCATCCCCGAAGGCGCGGTCAACCCGATCACGGGCGAAACCCTCATCTGGGGCGTGAACGCGTTCTACTACCTGAACAACGCCCTCGACAAGATGGCGCCCGGCCAGAACCTGTACATCAACGGCCGTCTCGGCAACAACGTTGCCACCCGCGGCCAGGTTGCGAACATCTATCTGACCGGCAGCACCGTCCCGGTCCTGATCAACGGTT
>JAEEQO010000044.1 GCA_016285335.1 Victivallales bacterium
CCAGGGCGGCCCGCTGATGCATGTGATCGCCGCGAAGGCCATCTGCTTCAAGGAAGCGATGTCGCCCGAGTTCAAGGCGTACCAGCAGCAGATCGTGAAGAATGCCGCCACGCTCGCCGCCGCGCTCGCCGACAAGGGATTCCGTATCGTGTCCGGCGGCACCGACAACCACCTGATGCTCGTCGACCTGCGTCCGCGCCACGCCACCGGCAAGGAGATCGCCACCGCGTTGGACAAGGCCGCGATCACGGTCAACAAGAACATGATCCCGTTCGACCCCGAAAAGCCGTTCGTCACCAGCGGCATCCGCATCGGCACGCCCGCCGTCACCACGCGCGGTATGAAGGAGCCGGAAATGCTCCGCATCGCCGACTTCATCGACCGCGCGGCCGCCGCGAAGGACGATGACGCCGCGCTCGCCGCAATCCGCGCCGAGGTGATCGACTTCTGCGCCGACTTCCCGATGCCGGAATTCTGAGCTGAAACTGGAGAATCCGAACATGCTTGACATCAAATTCGTACGCGAGAACCCGGACGCCGTCCGCGAGAACATCCGCAAGAAATTCCAGGACGGCAAGCTCCCGCTCGTCGACAAGGTCCTGGAGCTCGACAAGCGCAACCGCGAGATCAAGACCGAGGTCGAAACCCTCCGCGCCAAACGCAAGACCGTCTCCAAGGAGATCGGCAAGCTCATGGGCCAGGGCAAGAAGGACGAGGCGGAGCAGATCAAGGCCGAAATGGCGGGCGACGCCGCCCGCATCGACGAGCTTTCCGCCGAGGAAGTCCGCGTCGAGGAAGAACTCCTGAAGACCATGATGGTCATTCCGAACATCATCGACGCCTCCGTGCCCATCGGAAAGAACGACACGGAAAACGTCGAGCTCGAACGCTTCGGCGAGCCCGTCGTGCCCGATTTCGAGATCCCGTACCACACGGACATCATGGAAAGCTTCTGCGGCATCGACCTCGACAGCGCCCGCCGCGTGGCCGGAAACGGCTTCTACTACCTCGTCGGCGACGTCGCGCGCCTCCATTCCGGCATCCTCTCCTACGCCCGCGACTTCATGGTCGGGCGCGGATTCACCTACTGCATCCCGCCCTTCATGATCCGCAGCAACGTGGTCTCCGGCGTGATGAGCTTCGCCGAAATGGATTCCATGATGTACAAGATCGAGGGAGAGGACCTGTACCTGATCGGCACCAGCGAACACTCCATGATCGGCCGTTTCATCGACCAGATCCTTCCCGAGGAATCGCTCCCGCTCGCGCTCACCAGCTATTCGCCCTGCTTCCGCAAGGAAAAAGGCGCGCACGGCATCGAGGAACGCGGTGTGTACCGCATCCACCAGTTCGAGAAGCAGGAAATGATCGTGATCTGCAAGCCGGAGGACAGCATGATGTGGTTCGACCGCCTGTGGCACAACACGGTCGATTTCTTCCGCTCCATGGATATCCCGGTCCGCACACTCGAATGCTGCTCCGGCGACCTCGCCGACCTGAAGGTGAAGTCGCTCGACGTCGAGGCGTGGTCCCCGCGCCAGAAGAAGTATTTCGAGGTCGGCTCCTGCTCCACGCTCGGCGACGCCCAGGCGCGCCGCCTGCGCATCCGCGTGAACGGCAAGGACGGCAAGAAGTATTTCGCGCACACGCTGAACAACACCGTGGTCGCGCCCCCGCGCATGCTGATCGCGTTCCTGGAGAACCGCCTGCAGGCCGACGGCACGGTCACGATCCCCGACGTGCTGAAACCCTACTGCGGCTTCGATAAGCTCGTGCCGAACAAAAAGTAAGCGGATTCTTTCGCATCCGGGCCTCCTGGTTCGCGTAGGGCTTTGACTGGCAGGTTAAGCTTGACGTGCCTCAGGAGGCTTTTTTGTGTTTGTTCCTCGGGAAAATGCTGTGAATCCTGTCTTTTTCGCTTGTTATTTGTCCGAACGCGTGGTATAGTACGGAAATGATAATTCATTTGCCGCGAAGTTGAACGCAAAGGAATGAAAGACGAAATGAACCGATGGAAAAAGATATATGAGATACTCGAGAACACTCTCGGGTTCGTGTTTCTCGCCTTCTTTTTCTTCGTGTGCGGGGGATTCGCCGGGTTCATGCTGATCTATTTGGAACCGCGCAGTCTCCTGGACTGCATCGTCGGGACGGCCCTTCTGCTTGACCTGGCGATCATTCTCGGCTGGAGCGCCTGCGGAATGATAATGGCTTCGAAATCGCCGGAAAATAATGTTCCGCCGGAGCCGTTTTCCTCCGTCGCTGAAACAACGGGCGAAACGGTCGCGCCCGGCCCGGCCGAACATCATGTTTCCTACCTCGGTTTCTTCATCTGTTTTGCGATCATCCTTATGATAGTTTCTATTCCTCTCGGGGAGAGGAAAATGCGCGCCATCGAACAGGGCGACAAAAACGCGCAGGTCTTCCTTGAGGAGCACGACACGGGCAGTTTCCCCGTTCCCCCGGAAAACAAGGAGCCATGATGAAGCTTTTGAAAGAAGTATTCAGGGAGCTGTCGGAAAACTGCATCACAATCCTTTTGGATTGCTTCCTCGCCCTCTTATTTCTCGGAGCCGGCTTTCATGTCTGTTACCGGCTGCTGTACCGCAATCCGGCGGGGATATTGGGATATCTCATCGGTACGGCGCTTTCGGTCGTGCTGGTGTCTCTGCTCAGTTTCCCTGTCATCGCAGTCTGTTCCCTGATCATGGACCATCTGAAGGAAAAACGGAACGGAAAGAACGGGGACGGAATCGATTCGGCGCAGGAGGATGCGGAAACATCCGTCATGCCGGACCCGGACCGTCAGCCGGATACGGATCGTCCGCTGTCGGCGGCCGAGCTTGCTGCGATTTCCGCGTCGGGTGCGGCGGAGGTCTCTTCCGGCGAGGATGTAAAGGAAGATTCCGCATCGAGCGGGGAAGAATCGAATTCGCACGGCTACAGCTGTTCCCTGTTTTGTATCCTGTTCGTGCTGCTTATTATCCTTGTCATCGCCGGATTGTATGTCTCGGCAGATTCCTCCTCGGAAACGAAAAAGACGTTTGACGCCGGTCTGACGGCATATGAACAGGAGGATTATCCTGCCGCGCTGAAGGCATTCCTGTCCGCGGCGGAAAAAGGCCATGCCGGGGCGCAGTATCGGTTTGGGGTGTGTTATTACGACGGCAGGGGCGTGGAAAAGGACTGGGACGCGGCGTTCCGCTGGTTTTACGAGGCGGCGAGACAGGACGATCCGGACGCTCTGTACCGGCTCGGATTGTGCTATGAACAGGCTGTCGGCACGGAACGCGACATGGAGAAGGCGCTTATCTGCTGGGGAAGAGCCGCGAAATTCGGACATGCGGACGCTCAATGCAAAGTCGGCGAAACTCTGATCACTGTTGCAAAGGAGTATGACGAAGCCATCGAACGTCTGCGCAAGCCGGCGGAACAGGGCAGTCCGTATGCGATGCGGCTCCTAGCTTTCGCATATGAATGCAAGGGGCATGCCGATGCGGCGGACTACTGGTACAGGAAATCTGTCGGAGTGTTTCGCAAGTCGGCGGAACAGGGCGATCCGCGCGCAGAGTTCGAGCTGGCGGGGCTTTACCGCGACGGACTCGGCGTGCGGAAAGATTCCGCCGAGGCGGACAAGTGGTTTGAGCTTGCCGCGAAGAACTACCGTGTCGCCGCGGAACAGGGCGATCCCGAGGCGCAATGCACACTCGGCGGGCTTTATCAGAAGGGCATCGGCGTGGAAAAGAATGATGCGGAAGCGGTCAAGTGGTTTCGCGCCGCCGCCGAACAGGGCTTCATGAAGGGAAAAGCCCTGCTCGGAATGGCGCTATTCGAGGGGAAAGGCGTGGAAAAGAACGAGGCGGAGGGCGTCCGTTGGCTCCGCGAAGCCGCCGAACAAGGAGACCCGGCCGCAGAGGAGTTCCTGAAATCTCACGGGAAATAGTTTTCCCATAGGTCGTGTCGGTCGTATAGGACCTATTTCCCATGACCTTGGCGGCGGGTGGGGCCATTCGTTTCCCGCCCCGTCTTCCTTGTTATTCGTCGTCCTCGTCGTCCTCGTCATCCTCGTCTTCGTCCGAGATCTCAACCCACTCGCCGACCTCGGACTTGACGTCTTCCAGCGTAACCGGTCCTTTGCCCTGTTTCCGGGCATCCGCCATATTTGCCAGCGCGTTTTTCGCCTCTTCCGCGAAGGGGCCGTTCAGCGCCGTGCGGAACCACTTCTCCGCCTCGTTCCAGTCCGGCGCAACGGTCGATTCCACGGCGCCGTCGAAAATGTAGGCGTCGCCGCCCCAGTAGATGAGCCCGCAGAGCAATACTGCTTCCTGCTCGCCGTTTTCCGCGGCCATGCGGAGCCACTTGACCGCTTCCTTCGCGTTCCGTTCCTGCATCAGATACAACAGGCCGACATTCTTCTGGGCTTGTTCAATGCCGTTTTCCGCCGCTTTCCGGTTCCATTCGAGCGCCTTTTTCTTGTCCCTTTCGACGCCTCTTCCCGTTCCGTAACACGTGGAGAGATACAATTGCGCCTCGCCGTCGCCCTGTTCCGCGAGCTTGAGCACGGCGTCAAACGATTCTTTTATCCATTTCTCCGCCTCGGCGGCATTTCTCCGAACCCCGATCCCGCCTTCGTAATAAAAGCCGACGCACAACCGCGCCAGGGGATAGCCCTGTTCCGCCGATTTCATATTCCAGTCGAACGCCTTTTCATAGTCTCTTTCCACGCCTTTCGCCTTTGCATAGCAGTCGGCGAGCCGGTACTGCGCCTCGGCGTCGCCCTGTTCGGCGGCGTTTTTGAAATGTCCGAAGGCGGTCTTGTAGTCCTTCTGCTTGTACGCGGCAAGACCTTTTTCCAGCTCGCCTGCCGATTCCGCGCTGTTCGCATTGCCGGATTTGTCCGAAGCGGCATTTTCCGTTTTGGAATCGCATCCGGTGAAGATGGCGGCGGCCAGAAGAAACGCGAAGACTGCGGCGAACGTGCTTCGGAAGATAGAGAACGACATGGTGCAAATCCTTTCAAGGTTGAGTATAGCTTGGAAACCTTTTCTGATGGTTCAGGTCTTAATATAACCCCGTAACAGGAAAAATGCAAAACTGGGTTATGAAAAAAAACAAGAAACTTGTTGTTTGAGGTAAAAAACGGCGGCGAACGATGGAAAAAACGTTGTTTATCTCCGGCGGGCACGTTTCAGCGCGGCGGAAATGGAGTCGGCTGGCGGCGGCTCGACGGGCTGGTCCGAAGCGGAATCCGGTTCGGATGTCTGTGTAGCATTGCTTCCCGAAGGTGTCGAGGGTGAACCTGAGGCGGGTCGGGCGGCCTTTTTGCGTTTGCGCGGGAGTTTGACTCCGGGTGCGGCTGCGGAATCGGAGCCGGACTTCGCCTCACCTTTTTCCTCGGCTTTCTTCGTCTGTTTGGCGGGGAAGAAGCGTCCGATGAGCAGGAAACGGCGTTCGGCGATCTCGAACAGGAACAGCAGGATGGCGGCGAGGCAGAAGATCGGCGTGAGCGGGAACGCGCGGAGGCGTTTCGGCAGGTCGTCCCAGGTCTCCTCGATGGCGATGCGTTCGCGTCCGCCGGCGGCCCGGAGCAGTTCGGTGAGCTCGCGGCCGGTGTTCTGGTTCGGTAGGAATTCGGGGGAATAGGGCAGTTCGACGGGCACGAGCGGATGCGGCCGCGCGTTGTCCCACTGGATGGAGCCGAGCACGACGGATCCGCCGGAGAGCGGGACTTCTGCGGCGAGGCGGTCGGGGCCGTCCCATGCGAGCGGGAAGGTGCGCGTCTCGGTACTGCCGTCCTCGTCGCAGAAGACGGCGGTCAGGACGGGCGTGCTGCGGAACGGTTCGGCGGTACGGGCGGGGTCGAGCTCCAGCGCGGCGTAATGGCTGCCGTTGCGGATCTCCTGCGTGATCATGTAGTCCGCGCCTTCGTCGTCGGAAGCGGTCATCCAGGAGACGAGCGAGGACAGAAGCGGCGCGGCGCCGGGATCCTGCGCGAACGGCCCGCTGTAGCGTCCGTCGGCCTCGGCGCAGAACGCCACGGTGCGGCCGAGTCCGTAGAGCCCGGTGGCGGCGATGGGCGCGTGGTCCTCGTCGTCGGTCACGAGCAGGGCGTCGCAGCCGGGGCGCAGGTAGCAGAGGTTGCAGCCGTTGAAGTCGTATTGCCGCGAGAACTTTGCCGCGCCGGGCATGACGGTCGCGGCGGGCTGGAGCAGGGCTTTTACCGGGTCGGCCAGGAACGTGCTGCGGACCATCACGAACGTGTCCTCGGCGAAGACGCGCGGGAGCTCCTCTGCCCTGTCGGTGAAGTAGGCCAGACCCTTGCCGAGTTTCGCGACGTCCATCAGGAACACAGCGTCGGGATCGCTCTTGGTGCCGAGGCCGATCACGCTGACCGTGATGCCCTTCGATTCGGCGGTGGCGAGCAGATTTTTGTACTGACCGGGCTCCTCGGCGTCGGCGGCGTCGGCGAACAGGATGATGTGGCGGCTGGGGATGTCGCTCTTTTCAAGCATCTCGAACGCGGCTTTCAGCCCGGTATAGGTGTAAATGCCGCCGCCCATGGACTCGATGGAGAGGATGCGGCCCTCGCGGGTGCGTACGCTCGGCACGGGCGCGAGGTCGATCACGATGTGAGGTGAGCTGTCGACCGCGATCACGCCGAAGCGGTCGAAGTCGGAGAGGAGCTTCAGGACCTCGACCGTGGCGGTGTTCGCCAGCGACATCTTGGTCTTGCCCTGCGCCGTGGTCATCTGCATGCTGCCGGAACGGTCCAGCACCACGACGACGGCGTTCGTGCCCTTGCGGACCTCGTTGCGCTGTTCAAGCGTGACCGGCAGGACGTCCTCGATCTCGCTCCTGTAGTAGCCGCCGACCGCGTAGGACGACTTGCCGCCGGTCATCATGAACCCGAGCGACCCGGCGGAGACGAGCCCTTTCAGGCGGGCGAGGGCGTCCATGGAGAACGACGACGCCTTCACGTTTTCGAAGATTACGCCGGAGACGCCCGCCAGCACCTCGGGCGCGAGCGCGGCGGAGGTGGGCTCCATCACGCGGACGTCCAGGCCGGATTCGCGCAGGATGCGGGCGAGGTTCTTCGTGGGGGAGGCGGTGAGCAGCAGGACGGGCTTCTTCCCCTCGATGGAAACGATGCGCCGGACATGGTTGTTTTCCGGGACCGGGTCGGCGGGCGCGCCTTCGGGGGCAAGGAGTTCGACCTCGTAATTGGCGGTGCCGGGCGAATCGGTCTTGTCGCGCCACGTGACGGTGTTCACGCCGCGCCGCAGATAGACGTCCCGCGTGAGCCACACGCCGCCGTTCTTGCGGATGCGGCAGACGGCGGGGCCGGGCGACTGCGCGTACAGGCGTGCGGCGACGGTATAGATCACGCCGGGTGCGGCACGGAGCGGAGCGTCGACGGAGAGGATCGCGTCGTCGTCGGCGGCGCTGCGGGAGAGCAGGCGGAAATCGATGGATACGCCGCGCGCGGCGGCTTCGGCGACGGCCGCGGAAACGGGCTCGCCGGTGGTGTGCAGGCCGTCGGACAGCAGCAGAATGCGGCCGGAGGCGTCGGACGGGATCAGCTCCAGCGCGGCCTCGACCGCGCCGGAAATGTCCGTGGCGTGGGGATCCGCGGGGATTGCCTGAAGTCCGTTGAACGCGGGGGAATCGGGCAGTTTCTCCACGAACGGCGACCCCGCGAACGAGATCACGCTCAGTTTCGAGCCCGCCGGAGCGGAGCGTTCCACGCGGCGGATCAGCGAATCCATCTCCTGCCGCGAGCCGTCCGGCATCGAACGGCTCCGGTCGGCCAGCACGACGAGCGTCCCGGCGCGTTCCGGCAGACGCACGGACACGCCGGCCATCGCCGCCGCGACCATTACATAAAGGAGGACGCGGAGGAAATTCAGGACGCGGGTCGGAAGCCGCCGGACGGTGAAGACGGCGAGGAGCGGCAGCAGGATCAGGAACGCCGCGGGCTGCCAGACGATCAGGTGATCCATCATTGTTTGCCTCCTTTCCGCGCGAGCAGGATGTGGTGGAGCGCGAGCAGTACGGCGGCGAGCAGGAGGAACGCCCACGCGAGCGGGCGCAGCATCCAGAACGGCAGGACGGCGAGTGCATCGGCGCTGCGGCGGAACGGGGCAGCGCCGGCGAGGTCGGATTCGGCGGCGTTCAGTCCCATCACGCTCACGGACCATTTCGTTTCGCCCGCGGCGAGTTCCCAAACGCCGTGGAGCGACGGACGGAAATCGGCCTGGCCGCGAAGAGTGCGGATCTCCATGGACTGACCGTCTGGCCGGGTGGCGTTCAGCACGGTCACGCCGCGCGGCAGACGCACGTGGAGCAGTTCGCCGGAGCGCAGGTTCGTGCGGGCGGGGCCGAAACGTTCGGCGCGGACAGTCTGTGCGAGGTTCTGGAAGAAGACCGGCCAGAACGGATGGCGTAAAATATTCGAGCGTGCCGGGTCGAGGTTGAGGAAGACTTCGCGGTCGCGGTTCAGGTTCTGGCGCGTGGAGAGAACCGGCACGTCACCGCTTCGGAGAAGCGTCTGGCCGGGCAGGTCGGTCGTGCTCGCCGCCCATTGGAGCGAGTCGGTCGGCAGGCCGCGCGTGAGCGTGGACGGGTTCTCCGGCGAGAGCGGGCCGGACGCGGACGGGGCGGGCTCCTCGGGCGCGGGTGGCGTTTCGGTATCAGCGGCGGTCGACGGAGCGTTTTCCGAAGCCGCGTTATCCTCAGTCGTGTTTTCCGGCGGATTCGCGGGAGCGGGTTTCTTCATCGGGGATGCGAACCAGAAAAGATGAACGGGGGAGGGGGATTCCGCTTCGGCGGGCAGGATGTCGAGGTCGGGCGTTTCTTCAGCGGAAGCAAGGCGGAAGTCGGGGTTGTTCTTCAGCACGCGGTCGAGCGCGGACCGGGCAGCGGCGGGGAGCGTGGCGGCGACGCGGTACGAGACGGGGGAATCGTCCTCGGATTCGAGCACGACCTCGTCGTCAACCGTTAAAGCGTTTTCGGACGTGTTTTCGAGGCGGACCGTCACGGGGCCGCGGGCGGATTCGGTCGGGACTGCCAGCACGATGCGGCGCGTTTCGCGCGGCGCCAGCGTGACCTGCGTCCGGTGATTGCCCGGTTCCAGCACGAGCGCGGCGTCCAGCGGCGCGGCGGAGAAGTTCGCCGCTTCGATCAGGATGCGTCCGGCGGTGCGGCGGGCGTTCACGATGGCGGAGTTGGCGAGCGGGGCCCCTGCGGAGAAGCACGCAGTGTCCGGCGCGAGTTCGAACTCCGGTTTGCGGTCGGTCACGATGAGGAGTTCGCAGCCGCGCGCCAAGCGCCGCGCAAGGGACGCTGCTGCGGTGAGGTCGGCGGACCCGGCGCGCGCGGCCCAGAATTTCGTGAAATCGGTGCGGGCGTTGCTGTCCGAAGCGAGGGTAGGCGTTTCGCCCGCGAGGATCCACAGTACGCGGCGGTCCGGCAGTTTTCCGGTCTCGCGGCGGATGTAGTCCGCGCCGGATTCAAGCGGGGATTTGCCGCCGGGGAGCTTCGCCTGCATGGACATGGAGTCGTCGAGGACCACGGCGAGCGGCGGGAACGTCTCCGGCGTGGAGACGAACGGCGCGGCGAGCGCGGCGGCCAGGAGCAGCAGAATCGCGAGTTCGAGATAGAAGAGCGCGGGCGGGAAGCGGAATCTGAACTTCGTGCCGCTGTTCGGCGAGGCTTCCGGGCGGTCCCACAGGAAGATGGCGGGGACGATGCGGACTTTCGAGCGGCGGTGCAGCAGGTAGAGCAGGAGCAGCAGCAGGAAGACGGGCAGCGCCAGCCAGAGCAGCGCGGGGTGTTCGAATCCGAAGAAGAAGTCTTTCATTTGAGCAGCCCCGCGTGGAAAAGTTCGTCCGGGCGGATGTCCGGGTAAAAATCGGCGGCGGAAAGCGGCAGGAGCAGCACGCCGCGGGAGAGGGCGGCGGTCGCCCACATGGCGCGGTGGTTCTCGAGGCGTTCGTGGTAGCGCGCGATCGCGCCTTCATCCAGCACGAGTTCGCGTTCCTCGCCCGTTTCGGCGTCGATCAGCATCACGTTCGCGTCCTGCTCGGGTTCGAGTTCCGTCGGGTCCAGCACCATCACGACCACGGCGCGCTTGGCTCCGTCGGCGAGGCGCGACAGGATCTGCGCCGGATCGTCGGGGCCCATGAGGTCGGTCACGAGGATGCGGATGCCGCGCCGGAAGAAGGGGCCGGTGAACCCGGCGGGATTCGCGGACGGGCTGAACGGCGTTTCGAACGGCGGGAAGTCCCAGAAGAGCGGGGAGGCGGGCGATGGGTCCTTGCGGAACACGTCGGCGGCGTGCCAGACGTTGAGGGAGAAGCCGGAGTTCGCCGCCGCGGTCGCGAAGATCGCCGCGAGCGAGATCGCCGCGGACGCCTTGCGTTCGGTCGACGCCATCGAGGCGGAATGGTCCAGGATGAGGTCGCAGCGCGGGTCGATCTCCTCGGAATACTGCTTGATCATGAGCTGTTCGCTGCGGGCGTACACGCGCCAGTCGATGCGGCGCAGGTCGTCGCCGGGCCGGTACTCGCGGTATTCGGAGAACTCCAGCGCGTTGCCGGTCTTGCGTCCGACGCGGCGTCCGTCGATGCCGGAGACCTGCGCGGGCGCGGTCAGCTCCACGCCTCCGGCCGCGGCGAGGGCGCGTTCGACTGCGCTTCTGAAATACGGAATGGTCGCGGGCGTGCTCATTGCGGATCCCTCCCGAAGCTCGCGGGCGGCGGCTGCTGCGCCGGAGCGCTTTCACCCTGCTCGTTCACCGGTTCCCACAGGATGAAGGAAGCCATGGCTGCCATGACGAGCGTGAAGAACGGGATCACGAGGTTTCCGCCCGAGAACATCCACGCGATCATGAAAATCGCGAAGATGAGGAAGAATAGCCCGCTGAAGTTCGGATGCGTCTGCCACGGCTTTTTTTCCTTGTGCGTGTGGCGGCGCGAAAACGTGATGAAGAAGAGCGCGAAATGGGCGGACGACAGGATCAGAACCCCGAAATATACCATGACCGGAGGTGTCCATCCATCGTCGGCCATGCGGGACAGTAGTGAGAACGATGATAAGACGGGCGCCCTTGAGAGAACGACGAAAGCCGCGGTGACGGCGATCTCCAGCACGATGACGGGGATGGCCGAGGCGGGCGAGGCGGGGTCGAAGAAGCGGACGGACAGCAGGTTTCCCTTTGCGGCTGCCGCATGGAGCCGGAAGACGTTCTTCGCGCGGTACGACGCGGCGGAGATCGAGCTCTCCACCAGTCCGAAGAGGCCGACCAGGATCCACAGGCCGGGCAGAATGATGGATTCGGTGAAGCCTTTCATGGACAGATTCGGGTCCAGACTTGCGCGCCAGAGGGCGAGCCACAGGAGATTGAACGCGACGACGCCGAGCAGGAGGAAGCGGATATACCGCGCATGTTTCCCGATGCCGTATTCGAGCGTGTCGGAGGCGGCGAGCGGGAAGAACGCCATGCACGCCGCCCACATCACGGGCACGAAGAGGAAACTGCGCCCGATGAAGGCGCCCACGATCATGCCCGTTTTGCCGGCGTAGATGAAGTCCCAGATGATCTCGAGCGTGAACATGACGATGAAGCACAGCGTGTCCAGCCGGAAGCAGAAACTCTGCATGGTCAGGAAGCTCACCCAGGCGGTGGAGCCCATCAGGACGGCGAGCGCGATCCGCACGGACGGGATGGCCCCCGCCAAGGCGTGGATCAGCGGGAACATGACCAGCGTGGCGACGAATGTACCGACGAGGACGACGAGCGCCGGGGACATATAGACCAGAAGCCGGGCATAGGTGTATGCCAGGCTCTGCATCACGCCCGTAATCAGCCCCTTGCAGGAGGTGTATTCCAGCAGATGCAGGAGCAGAGGCGGGGACTTGGCGCGGGACGTCATGAGCCCGCGGTTCCGTTCCCTGATCTTGAACGCCTGCGTGACCATGATCATCGGGACCAGCGCCAGAACGAGGAACGTGACCACGGAGACCGTGGACAGGATGAACGGGATGAGCGAAGAAGCAAGAGCGTCGAGGTCGATGTCGGAATAGCCGCGGCTATCGTCGGTATGCGCGGCCTTGATCTGAATGGCCACGAGGACCGCGATGTGCGCGAAGAAATAGAGGTTCGCGGCGAGCGCGATCCATTTCAGCTGCTTGAGCTTCAGCGAGCCGTGCTGGGCGACCTGCCGGTAGTAGAAATAGTACGTGTTCCAGTCGGACGTGTCGCATTTCTCCGGGTTCGCCCAGATGCCGCGGAAGCCGCGTTTCGCGCGGGGCAGGGGCTTCGCCGCCGGAGCGCCGGAAGCGGCGTTCGCGGGCTGCGCCTGCGCCGGGGGCGGAACGGGGGGCTGAGCGGCCTGCGTCCCGGGCTGAGCTGGAGTTTGCGGCTTGCCGAACAACTTCATTTCTTCATCATCTCCGCGGTGGGCGTCTTGACGGCGTCGGAATCGTCGGGGCGGCGGTGGAGCCGGAACGCCTTGAAATAGACGGGGGACAGGACGAGGAACAGGACGCCCGTCACGATCGCCGAGACGACCAGCGCCGTCGGGATCGGCGAGTGGGTCGTGCTGCCGTCGACGAATTCGATGAACGTGAAGATCTGGGAGAACTGCATGGCGATGATCTGCACGGATTCGTGGAGGTCTTCGTACCCCTCGTTGATGATGACCGGGACCAGGACCCCGGCGTTGCCGACGACCAGAAAGATGACCGTCCAGAGCCACGGCAGCAGACGCAGTTTCGTCATCCACGACAGGATCTGCGACAGCAGCACGGCGCTCAGGACCGTGAACATCATGCACAGGAACCCGTAGGCCCCGATCTCCCCGGGCCGGCGGAATTTCATGAACGGAAGGATGACCAACGGGATGACCATGACCGGGACCGCCAGGAGGAGCGAGCCGCAGAACCCGGTGGAGAAGATGAAGTGGAAGATGCGTCCGAAGAAGTTGCGCGGGCACTTCATGTACACGCGGATCCCGGCCGTCGGCTGTTCGAAGAGCGAGATCAGGAGCAGGGTGCCGAACGCACCGCCGGCGAACAGGAATTCGACGGCGTAGAAGATTTCTTTCGTGAACGATCCGCTTGACCGGAACGCGAGGTAGAACGGCGTCATGACCGCGCACGTGAAAAACGGCAGCAGGAAAAGGTAGAGCTTCACGGCGAACAGGCGGTTCGACTTCGGCGGGGAGACGACCGCGACGGAGAGCAGGAAGAGAAGGCCGCCGATGAGCAGGGAGATCCCGTACTCGACGCCGAGCGCGATCCAGATTTCCGGGTCCAGCGCAGCGCCGTCGATGAGCTCCTGGGCGATGCCGAACCCGAACGGAACGATGCTGATGCCGGCGTTGATGAGCGCGATGAAGTACAGAATGGTGATCCAGCGTTTGCCGAACGATCCGGCGAGGATGCCGGCGAGCGTAGCCAGGACCAGCACCGGGATCATGAAGAGCACGAGCAGGAGCGAGGCCGCGGAGAGTCCGCGCAGGAAGTAGGACGCGGTCAGAAACGGCAGCAGCAGGGAGAAAATGCAGAGGATCATCACCAGCGCACCCTCCAGCTTGCCGAGGATGATGGACGCGGGCTTCAGCGTGGTCAGCATCGCGTAGTTCAGCTCCTTGTCGGAGCGTTCCTCGGCGAAACGCTGTTCCGCGCCGAGGGAGCAGATGATCACGGAGAGAATGGCGCCGCCGAAGACCACGAGCAGGAAGAACGCGACGCCGTTGCCGCCGTCCGCCGAATACTCGGCGGCGGAGGAGAAGAAGAGCGTGCAGATGAATTCGATGAGCAGGAGGAGGCCCATGAGGATGATCATGCGGCGGTTCTGGAAATACTGGCGCATTTCCTTGATGAACACCGGGTTGGCGGATTCGCCGAGTTCTTCGAAGAGTTTTTGTCCGATCATGGCGCGTTCCTCCTCAGCTGACCTTGCCCTGGGTGATCTTCATGAAGAGTTCCTCCAGGCCCATCTGGTTGCGGTTGAACGACAGGACCGTGAGACCGGCGGCAAAGACCGTGCCGACCACGCGGGAGACGTCGGCGTCGCCGCCCCGGACCGCGGCGCGGACTTCGTCGTCGTCGATGACTTCGGCGGAGTGCGTGAGCGGGTGTTCGAGGAGCTTCAGCCGGACGGGCTCGGCTTCGCCGCGCGGGGTCTTGATGATGATGCTCGTGAGCGGTTCGGCGGGCTGCTGGGGCGCAGCGGAAGACGCGGCCGTCGCGCCGGAAACGTCGGCGGGTACGGCGGGTTGTCCGTCCTGTTGAGGTTGCGCGGGCGTCGCGGGCGCGCCGTTGAACTGCGAAAGGAGTTCGTTCAGCGTACCGGCGGAGAGCAGCTTGCCCTGTTCGATGATGACCGCGCCGTCGCAGATGTCCTGAAGCTCGGAGAGGATGTGGCTGCTCAGGAAGATCGCCTTCTTCTGTTCGGCGAGGATCTTCAGCAGGCTGCGGAGTTCGAGGCGGGCGCGCGGGTCGAGTCCGGCGGCCGGCTCGTCCATGATGAGGACTTTCGGGTTGTGGATGAGGGCGCGTGCGAGGCTGACGCGCTGCTTCATGCCCTTGGAGAGGGCGTAGAGGAACTTGAAGCGGAGTTCGCCGAGGTTGGTGAAGTCCACGATGTCGTTCAGCGCGCGGGTGCGCTCGGCGCCCTTCAGGCCGAAACTGCGCGCGAAGAAGTCGAGGTATTCCCAGACCTGGATGTCCTTGTAGCCGGGGAGCGAGTCGGGCATGTAGCCGACCACGCGGCGGACGGCCTCCGGGTAGAGCGTGGCGGAGACGCCGTCGTAGAAGACGTCGCCGGACGTGGCAAGGTCGAGCGTCGCCATAATGCGGATGGTGGTGGTCTTGCCGGCGCCGTTCGGGCCGATGAACCCGAAGATGTTGCCGTCCTCGAACGAGAACGAGATATTGTCAACGGCCGTCGTCTTGCCGAAAACGCGGGAGAGATTGCGGACTTCAGTTTTCATTGGTGGTGGCCTCCTGGGCGGTGAATGCGCCGAAGACGATATGGCGGGCGCGGAACGAAACGGGATCGCAGCCCGGAGAGTAGAAAAGCGGCCGGTCGGTTTCCGCCATATACATGCCGGACGGCAGGACGGCTTCGAGCATGCCGGGCTTTTCGAAGAGCTCCTTCGCAGCGGGCAGGTCGTGCAGGACATATTCTTCCGGTTCGATGCCGTACAGTTTGCGCGGGACCAGGTCTTCCCGTTTCTCCGCGGAAAGGCTGACGGGCATTTCGAGCAGGAGCGCCGAAGCGGTCGTCAGCAGGGGGTTGAACGGGAACTTGACGGACCCTTCGGGTACTGTGGGCCCTGCCGGATCGGTGTAGTCGGTGTGATGGATGGACCTGTATTTCAGCAGGAGCTTCGAGAAATCCTTTTCGACTTCCTCCTTCGACGGGACCTTGACGGAGGACAGGGCGAGGCGGACGGATTCGCCGGGCGCGACCGTGGAGTCCGCGACCCAGATGCCGCCGTCGTCCGCTTTCACCATGAGCTTGGTCAGCGGGACGCCGAGGCCGTTCACGACTGAGACGCCCGAGGCGTCATGCACGACTTTGATCTGTTCGAGGTGCTTTTCGGCGCGGGAAATGGCGTAGGCGAGCGGGACGCGGGCCCGGTTCGCACCGGTGATGATCTGATCGCGGCCGAGCGAGATGTCGACGTCCGTCGTGGCGGAGAACGTCACGGAGTCCGCCGTGTCGAACGTGAGCGAACGGACGGGGACGGGTGCGTAGAGGTTCACGGCGGCGCGGGTGTACGCCATGCTCTCCTTCTGGTCCAGGAACGTGACGCCGACCGCGGAGGCGCGGGAGCTCCAGCCTTCGACGATCCCGACGAACACGATCACGATCGCCACGAACGCGAGCGAGATGAGCGGGACGGTCAGCAGGAGCAGCAGGATGCTCTTCTTCTTGCGGATGAGGCGGAAATAATTCACGGGGCCGACGATCACGATGTACGCCAGCAGCGCGATGATGACCAGGAAGAACGGGATGGCGGGGATGCCGACGTGCGGGAGCGCGAGAAGCATCATTGCGGGGTCGAACGCCCGGATGCGGGCTTCCCGCAGCGTCGTTTCCAGCGCGGGATTGGACATCAGAAGCATCTGAACAATTCTTTCCTTTTCATGCGGGTCCGGACGAACAAGTTCAGCAGCCCCCATCCCGGGCATTCCGTCTTCCGGGTCTTTTATGAAGAATTGACCCGGGTTCATCCCCGGCGCCGTTCCCGCCGAGGTCGCCTGGGGTCGCATCATGTCGCCGACGGACGAGGCGTCGATCACCACGGACTGACCGAAGCCGCGTGCGACGACGGACGGCAGACCCGGCGCGACGGGCCGCGGCGCCCATTCCGGCCACGGGGAACCGGGCGTCACGAGCAGGACCTCGGTCGACCCGAGCATCACGGCGTCGCGGATGGCGCGTTCGGCGTCGGGCGAGAACTGGTCGTTGGTCTTCCTGAAAATGAACTTCTGCGACTGGTAGAACTGCGGGATGGCGGGCCACTGGATCGTGTCGGGACCGGAAATGACGGGTTCGACACCGTCCGAACGGGCGCTTGCCCGCGAAACGGTCGTGTCCAGGTCATTTATGAACAGGGAGTCCTGTTTCCGCGTGATGGCGAGCGCGAGGAAGTCAGCCACTGACTGCTGCCCGGCGAAGGACGAGGGCAGGGGGAGGACGTTGACGTCGGTGTTTTCGCCCTCCATGAATCCTGTGGGCAGCGGACGGTACGGAAACCCGTTCAGGAAGATCTGCGGATTGGCGCTGTTGAAATAATCCGTCGAGCTGTATTCGTTGCGGCGGATGAGCGACGCCGGGACGAAGAACGGGATGGTCTGGCGGGAATGCGCCGGGACCTGTCGGGTGGTGCTCACCGAACGGGAGAGCGTCGTCGAATAATCTCGGTCCGTGTACCGCAGGCGGATCGAGACGGTCGCCGGGGCGGGGGAATCGTTCTGCACCACGACCTCGCGGACGATGAAGCCGTTCGGGCTGATGGTCTCGAACGGGATCGGGGACATCGTGATCTTGACCGGACT
>JAEEQO010000045.1 GCA_016285335.1 Victivallales bacterium
TGGAACACGCTTGTCTTGTCATGCTCCTCCTTGCTGCTGGCGAAGTCGTTCCCGTTCATGGTATGCTTCGGCGTCCACCGGTCCGTCATGAGGATCAGGGACGAAGGGGTGCGGACATCGGTGATGCGGGCCTTGACAAGCCGCTTGTCGCCGGACAGGATGAATCTGCAGTCGTCGTTTCGGGCATAGCTGACGGGGAGCCGGTTGTTTCCTTTTTCCGTGATGCCGTTGCTTCCATTGTGGGAGACGTCGGACGGGCAGCGGAACACCTTAGTTGCGAGCGCATAGCCGATCTGGTCCTTCTTGATGACATCGGCATTCGGGCCGGCGAGGACCTTGGCCGGATCGGCCCCGGCAGAGGCGGCGATCATGCCATACCAGTTTGTCCAGTCCCCGACAATCCTGTTGAGGGACATCCGGTCGCTCATCGCATATTGATGGATGAACATGCCGATGGATTTCTGGTTGTTGAGGCACCCTGCCTTGTTGGCCGTCTCCCGCGCGGATCTCAGCGCGGGGAGCAGCAGCGCGGCCAGGATCCCGATGATTGCAACCACGATAAGAAGTTCTATCAACGTAAAGGACCGGGATGAATGTTTCATTGTCGGACTTCCTTCTTTTTGAAATGGGTTTGGGGCGTTTCACAACGGTTCCCCGGACAATCGTTTCCTGCGGCACGGCGGGCCGGAACATTGTCTTCCGGGGATGAAATAGCAGTCCGCCATGCTTTAATGTAGCACCTTTCTACAAACATTCAAGTTTTTTCATCGAAAATGTCTTAAAAAAAGGGTTCTTCGACGGTTTTCGACAAGAAAAATGGGAGATAATCGAGATGAACCAGTGAAGCACTGAAATATTTGCACAACTCCGGTCCCGGCGTTGATCAGAAGACGGAGTATTTCCAGTTCATCGTCCCCGATGGCGCGGCCGATACAGGTGATGTCCCGCCGGAAGCCAGTTTGATTGATGTCGATACCGTTCAGACGCGGCTTGTAGAACCCGAGCGCGGTGATGTACAGGCGCGCCGGTACTGTTAGTACTAAAATCACGCATGTATTTTATCAGAGGACTTCTTCCCAGCCTTTCTTGATGTTTTCGGCGATGAAGTCGTCCATGATCTTGCGAATCTGTTCCTCGGAGGAGGACACGCGCAGGTCGCGTTTCAGGGCTTCTTTCCGGCTGGCGCTATAGTCGGTGTAGTGGAACACGTACGCGGGATAGATGCCGGTCTCCTCCTTGTTCGTCTTCCAGATCACGAATTTCTGGACCATAGTCTTCGCGCCGGACACTTTCTTGAAGACGCGCCGCGCCAGGAGCTCGGAGGGACTGCCCTTGCCTGTTTCTTTCGCCTCGGCAAACGGACAGATGTCCGAGAGCTGGGAAACGCGAATCGCGGTGGGCTCCGGCGTCTTGTCGTCACGACCTCTGACGACCGTCATGCCGAGAGCGGACACGCCCGGCGTCTGTCCTTCGCAGATCCAGCCGTCTTCCTTCAGGACCAGCAGGGGGTTCCATTTGATCTTCCCGTGGCTGTTCTCGGAGACGAGCTCGGAAACGCTCAGTTCGCAGACGCGCTCCGGCTTCACCATCTGATAGGCGATCCCCCGGGAATCGGTCTGGATGTAGGTCGAATCCACCGCGCTCTTCTGCAATTCGGGCAGCAGCGACTGGCGGTCACCGTCGGAGAGGCCGTTGGACGCCACGCCGAAGGGCTGGAACATGCCGTCTTCTCGCCGCACGGCGAACATCAGGTCGCGGATGCCCTGATCTCCGGTCGTGAATCCGATCAGAGCGGCGTCAAGCGTGTGGCGCGGTTTGACTTTCCAGATGAACGGCAACTCCGAATGGACCACGATCCCCTCCGCGCCGCTTTCCGTCACCCACTCGTTGAAGATTTTTTCGACTTCGGCCGCCGATTTCGCCGGACGCATTTCGACGGGACGCACATGATCGGAATCGAACAGCGATTTCAGTTTCGCATACTTCTCCTTGAACGGGACCGTCTGAAACGATTCTCCGTTCAGTTCGAGGAGATCGAACGGTGCCAGGCAAAGCTTTTTGGCGTCGTCGGGATCCTTGCTTTTCAGCGTTTCGAGCGTATCGCCGCAGCGCGGACGCGAACCTGCCGACGGAACATACAGTTCCGCAGGGACCGAGGCGGAGGTGACGCCCGCCTTTTTCAACTGCGCGGCAAAATCGTCCAGGCATGGCAGCCCTTCCACGATATTTCCGCCGGAATTCGCCATGAAGACCTTCCCGTCGCGGAGGAACACGACCTGCATGGTCCCGTCGATCTTCCTGGTCACGGAGATGTCGGAGCCGCCGACCTTGGATGTGAGCTTGTCGCCTTCGACCAGGATAAATGCTCCGGCGACTCTGTGTTTGTAGTCGATCGCGATATCGGAAAAGCTTTTGTCAGGCATTGGGGAGCTCCTTCAGTTCAAGGTTGGTGAGGCGAAGGATCAGCATGTACTTGCTGCCGTCGATGCGTCCTTCGAGGAACGCGCGGTAGGACGTGCCGCCCTTCGAGAACACCAGCGGCCCGACGCCTTTTTCCCCGGCGCCGATCAGCATCAAAGCATTCTTTTCGGCGAGCGTTTTCGCCATGTCGTACAGGAAATCGAACGTGAGCCCGTTCACGTGGCAGACCTGATAGCTGCGCGTGAACACGAATTTCCGGAGCGCGTCCGACTTCGGGAACAGCTTGCCTGTCCAGCGGAGCGGGAGCTCGTCCAGCGAAACATTTGCCTGACTTTGCGTCTGGGGCCGCGTTCCTTTCTCCGTGCCGTCCGGCAGGAAGATATGTTCCGTGAGCGTTACGGAGTACGCGACCTTCCCGGCGGGGTCCAGGTAGACCTTTTTCAGCTCGGAAAGCTTTCTGCCCTCCATCTCCATGTCGATCTCGGGATCGCCGGAGAGGATGGCGTCCGTGAGGTCGTCCCCGTTCTGTGCCGTCAGGGATTCCGTGGACGTCGCCTGCGTGAATTTCAGGTAACGCTCGTTGATGGTGGAGCCGCCGTCCGCGGTCTTGTAGGTCAGTGCGTTTTTCGAAGCTTTGGATTCGTAACCGACCTGCGCGTCGCGCTTTTTCTCGTTGGATAAGTGAATCGCTCTCATGTTGACCTCACATCATGTCAAAGCTCAGATCGTCTTCTTCGATCTCCTCTTCCTGGGCGGGATCGTCCAGGACGGCTTCTTCCGCGAGTCCGAGATAATCGAACTTGACGGCATCCCCGGAATACAGATAGACCAGCCCGTTCGCGGCCATGAGAAACCCTTCGTCGTTGCCCGTCCCCGCGCGGTAGTTGAACGGAAACATGTAAATGTCCGTCCCCAGTTTCGCCGCCAGGTCGGGATTGACGATCTGATAAACGGAGTTCCAGATGTGGTCCAGGAATTCCTCTTCCGAAACTTTTTTCGAGAGCTCGATCGGCGCATCGAAAGAGGACGGCCGGACCGTGGCAGGGTTCCCCTCCGAATCAACGGCCGTCAGCTCCGACTTCTCATGCCAGAGCCCCTTTTCATCCACGGTGCCGGTTTTGATCGCTCCGGGCGGGATGACGAGGGTCCCGGTGGAATCGAGGCTCGCGGAAATGCAGACGCCGCCGGCGGCATCCGTCGCCACGGTGTCCACATGACCGTACAGCTTCGAGCGTTCCAGCTTGACCGGAACGCCGTCGAACGTTTCCGCATTCAACACAAATTGAAGAGGTTTCGCCATTGTTTTCTCCTGATCCAGTTCGTTGTCGGTTGTGCCTTTTTCACTATAATAACACGGAATGACGAAAAATCAAGCTTTGTTGTCCGGCACATTTGTTTTTTTGTTTGTTTTCGCCCGGGCCGATAACAGAAAATAACTCGATGGATGCTTCCTGTCAAGTCCATCGCTATAAAACAGGCAGGGCTAATTAAGAAGGCCGGCGTTTTTCATGGCAAGGACAAACAGCAGGTCAAGCGCCTGTGTCTTTACGTCCAGCCTGTCGAACGGCACGAGATCGGGATGCAGAAACCTTTCGTCGTCACGTTCGCCGAAGAACCAGCCGGCAAGCAATCGCTCGGTCCACCAGCGGTTATGTTCGGCGCGAATGAGCGCAATACAGCTTTCCGTATTGGAAATGCAATCGCGAAACGCAAATGCTTTTTCTTTGAAACTGTCGCCGGAGTTGATGCTCGACCAGCGTTTCCATCGTTTTATGCCGTACCACTGTTTTTCAGCCTGTTCCTTTTCTTCTTTGCCGTACGGATGCTCAAAACACTGTTTCAGGATATTGCCGATGCAATCCTGAAGTCCAATTCTGTTGAAATCTATTGTGTCAACGACCCTGCTGATGATTTCGTAACAGTAGTTGATGTCCCTGCCGAACTCCTCACGTTTACTGTCCGTCCACGGCAGTATGTCCGTCATGCCGAAATAGCGCAGTTCGGTCTGATCCCCGCCTGTCTGCAGGAATCCCTTGTCAATGCAGTTACCCGTTTCAGTCGATTGCCAGACAAGGACCGAAATCCGCTCGCGGCGAATCTTATAGGACAATGCCGCGTAGGCCTTTACGGCCGCATCCACTCCGGGGACCGCGATGATAATGGTCACGGATGTATTCTTCCTTTTTACGGCCTTCCACATGATGTCATTGGCATCTTCTGATCCGCCGACACAATACCGATACTCCACTTCGACTTCCGGCAGTGCATCCACGATATGTTTTTTAGGCAGATACTCTTCGCTGGTCCCCTCGATATCGAAGAGCGTGATCTTGCAGTGTTTATGGTCTGCGCCGTAATTCATGAGCGGGATGGCGTAGTTGATAATGGCCTGCCCCATGGCATTGGAGCCTATGACGAACAATTCGACCCGATCCGAATCGGGTTTGTAGCGCAGCGGCAGGTACTTCTGTCCATCGCTGTCCGCGGAGTCTGTCTGGGACCAGCATCTCCATGCCCAGCTTTCGTAGAAATTGCACAATTCCAAATCGAATATGCCGTCTTCGGCAAAACCTTCTTTTTTTGCCCTGGCCTGCGTATAAAGCAAGGGGTCTTCTATATGAAGATAAAGTTTGATCGGCAAATTGAAATCATTTCGTTTTTCCGTATTCTGAATCTTTTTGACGACGACTACCCGGAGAAGACGTTCCGCACGCAGGTTTTCACCGTCTTTTTCAAGATCTTCCTGCTCGCCGAGAACAACGATGATTTTTGCGTATTCGGCCTGAAGCTCCTCGACATCCTCCTCCATGCAAATGGATTTATTGTACAGAAAGATTCTTGCCATGTCATGGGCATTAAGTTTCTTTCCCAAAAGCGAGCGGATGTCTTCGGAGGGAGTTTTCGAGACGATGAGAACTTCATGGATTCCCTGCGTCAGCATGTTTTTTACCGTTGCCACGCCCTGATAATCCCAGCCGATCACGATCCCGTGGCCTTTGAACTTGTAACGAGCCTGGCCGGATGCAATCAGATCCCGCCGTTCCACGAAGGCATTCACAATGGCCCCGGTAACGAAACTGTAGAGCACCATCCCCGCCAGCCAGGAAAGCAGTGTTATGCAGAGTACGACCGGCGCATTGCCCGAATCGGAAGCGACTTTATCAAGCCCCGCCAGGGTCCCCGCTGCGGATCCGCCGTCCGTTATCTGGCGGAATCCCCATGTCAGCCGGTTGTAGAAATCACCATCCGCATGCTGCGTCACATGGATCTTTATGCAGGTCACCACGATGGAAAACACAAGGATCGCCGCGACCGAAAAAGCAATCTGCAGCCCCATGCGCGAAAACAAATAACGATCAAGGAATTTTTTCATTTGCGATTCTTTTCCTGCTTTTGTGTCGACCCGAGAGAAAGACTTCAGAAATACCGATTGTTTTTCCGGCATGTAATATAGCATTGTTTCAATTCGATGTCAAGGTGGTTTGAGACACATTCGGACAAACAACGAAATGCGGACATCAAAACGTGTCAGGCCCTGAATATGAATTTTTTTTAATATTTTCATGTTTTCGGGTTTCTTTTTTTCGTGTTTGCCATTGTATTATGCTCGTTTTTCTTCACATGGTCACCGGCCAGATAGCAGCCGCCAAGGCGGAGCATCGCCCTGGCATTGCCCTGCGCAGCCGCTTTGCGAAACCATTTGACGGCTTCTTTTTTATTTTGGTTCGTGCCGTTTCCAATGAGACAGCATTCTCCAAGACGGGCCTGCGCCCCGGCACAGCCTCGTTCTGCGGCTTTGCGATACCGCAGGACCGTTTCCGATTCCACGCCATCCTCTTCAGCGAAGGACGGGTCCGTTTTCCATGCCAGAAGCCACCAGTCCATTGCTTTCATTAGATCCCTGTCCCGATAGATACAGTAATCCGCGAGACAGCGCATCGCCTCGGCGTTTCCATAGTCGGCGGCCCATCGGAACGATTTGATCGCCTGTTTTTCATTTTCATCCAGGCCATCGCCGCACTGCCAGGCAAGTCCGATCAGATACCATATCTTTCCGAGCCGCCTTCGGGTTGAAGCATCAAGTCGTGCACTGGAATTGGAATGTTTTTGCATATCTTTTTTCCTTACAATAGGTTGTGTTTTTACGAAACGGAACGCCGGCGATGTCCTTCGTATCCCGACTGCGATAAGAAAGCCTGCCCCTTCTATCGGCAAATAAAAAGGGTTCCTGTGTTTTTTTCCGTAAAAACGAAAGAAAATCGGAAAAATATTCGGAAAAACGACATCTGGAGACTTCGCCAACAGGGCATCCGCGGATTACGGCAGGAACCCTCCAGTATTTCGTTCGGCGAGGGTGAGCCAGACGCGCAGCCAGGTATGACATTTCGTGTCTTAGATCATGTCGTATAATATGAGAGGCTTTTTTTCAAAACCATAACCAGGAGGATTTGCTTATGGGAAACGAAACGCACATTCAACCCGTAACGAAAGACAACCGTATCGAGAGCGCCGCCGACTGGCGGGACGACTATGGCAGGATCGTCTCGCTGCGCCAGGCGGCGGAACAGGGCGATGCCGACGCGCAATTCCGGCTCGCGGAGCATTATTATAAAAACTATGACGAAGGAATCGAAGAGGACCTGGCGGAGGCCGTCAAATGGTATCAGGAAGCCGCCGGGCAGGGCGATGCCAGGGCGCAATTCGAAATCGGCTGGCTCTATCAGTGCGGCGAGGGCGTCGAGGAAGACCATGAAAAAGCCGTCGAATGGTACAGGGTCTCCGCGGATCAGGGGTATGCCGGAGCGCAATACTGGCTCGGCTGGTGTTACCGGTATGGCGTCGGCGTCGAGCGGGATATGGAAGAAGCCGTCAAATGGTACAGGCTTGCCGCGGAACAGGGGAACGAGGAGGCCCGGGAAGACCTCATGGAGTTGAATCCCGGTGTCACGGAAGAAGGACGTGTCTTTTCATGATGAACATGTTATAAAAGCGGTCCTACAAATCATATCGGAATTAAACAAAGTTTTTCCGTTTTTTCCCGATTTCGGGCCGGATTTTACACGACCGTCTTTATATTCCCGATAGAGTTTTTTTTTTACCGCAACCAGGAGGACACGCTTATGGAAAACAAAACAACGATTCAGACCGTGAAGGGAACCATCTTCGACACCGAGCGCGCAGAAGGGATCGCAGTATTCATCCCGGCGGGGCTGGTCGGCATCAGACTGGATGCCGAGCGCTTCGCGAGTTCGTTCGGTGTGATGACGGATCTTCATCCGAAGGAAATGGTGGTCTGCTCTTTGCCCGAGCCGGTCAGCGGCATCACCAGGCATCTTGTGTTTTTCGACAATCTGAAAAAGAAAATCGAAACCATCGAAGACATGCGCCGGCAGGTCGAGGACACCCTTGACGCATTGGGCGCACTCGGAGCGAAAACAGTCGCGATGAACGGGATCCGGAGCTATACTCTTCCCGACAGGACATCCCGCCAGGAAACATACCAGAGACGGTTCGTGGAAGATTACGTTGAAAAGCACCCCGGCGTGTTCGAAACGATCTGGCTCGTGGACAAGCGCGGCGGATTCGACAAATGAGGGCGGCATCCGGCGGTTCCGCGGAAAATGAGTGTTTTTTCCGCCATATTTCCGCGGGACCGCCCGGTATGACATTTTGTGGCTTATATTATGTCTTATATTAATAGGTGACGACGATACAGATAAGAAACAGCAGAATTGCCATTTGTTTTCATCCATCAACAACCGCAACGAAAGGAGCCGCGATGAAGAAATACAGCGTACAGAACAATCATTGGAAAGAGAGCAAGGCTCTCGGATTCTTCCTCAATTTCATCAACAACCACAAGGGCACCGTCAACGACAACGATACCTTTGCACTTGTGGCGTCGCTGCGCGGCAAGGAAGAATGGATCGACACGATCAAGGCGACCTTTTCGGAGCAGACGATCACCCAGATGGAAGAAAGCCGCGACCGGATGAACCGTCTGGATTTCGATGATGAATGCAAGGAGATCATCCGCAACATCTGGAATGCGCCCTATGCACAGAACCGGATCCGCAAGGAGCTGAACAGAGTCGGCAAAGAGGCGCTGAAGCGGTATCCGGTCGACAAAAACAAATCCGAGCAGTTTGCACAAAAGGTCCACGAACTGCAGACGACCATGAAGCTCTCCGATTTCGAAGTTGACGTGCTTCTGGTCTTCGCGTTCGTACGAAACGACCTGCTCTGCATCTCGGACGGACATTGCCGCCATTCCGATCTCAATGACAAGCAGGTCTTTGTGGCGAAATGCCTCGACTGCGATGTTTCTATGGTCCGCGATGCACTGCGGGACGACCGAAAACTCCGCCGCTATGGTTGCGTCGACGAGGATTTCGACTTCAATTCCGATCTTTTCGGATTTCTCAACGGCGTATCCTCCGAACCCCTGGCAAATTCGTATTACACGTGCTGCCGCGACGAAGTGCTGCCGTGGGACTTCTATGGGAACCTTGCCGAAAAGCACGGCGACATGATCAAGCGGATCATATCTTCCGGGAACCGGAAAAAAGGCATCAACATCCTTCTTTACGGAGCGCCGGGGACCGGGAAAAGCAGTTTTGCAAAGACGCTTGCCGCAGAAATGAAGCGCGACTGCTACCTGATTTCGCAGAATGTATGCGGCAACGGAAACAGAGGCCCGGCCCGGAGTATCCCGGAATACCGTTTCGGAGCATTGCAGATCTGTGCGGAACAGGTCGATCCCGCCGACAGTCTCATCATCGTCGATGAGGCCGACGAAATGCTCCGCGGCAGGGACAGTATCTTCGCTTTCCTGACTGGCGGAAGCCGGTCGGCAGGCGACAAAGGGCTTCTCAACAGCGTACTGGATTCGATCCGGGTCCCGACGATCTGGATCACCAACACGCCTGCAAAAGCACTGGACGAATCCAGCCGCCGCCGTTTCGATTACTCCATCCGTTTCGACCCGCTGAACGCCACGCAGCGTCTCGCGATCTGGCGCAACAACGTCGAGAAGATGGATCTGGGACACCTGGTCGGCGAGTCCATGCGGAAGAAGTTCGCCTCGCTCTATCCGGTGAGCGCAGGCGGGATCACGCTGACTCTTGAGAACCTCAAAAATATTTCTCCCGAACCGGACGAGGTCGAACCGCTGGTCGAAAAACTGATGGCGACGCACTGCGAACTGCTTGACATCCCCAAGGCCGACGACAAGCTGCTTCCGGCAAGAGATTACTCTCTGGAAGGGCTGAACATCAAAGGCAATCTCCCGCTCGACCGCATCGTGGATGCAATCCGAAACTACCAGAACGGCGGCAAAGATGCGATCGACCGTCCCCGCATGAATCTGCTCCTCTCCGGTGCACCGGGCACGGGCAAGACCGAATTCGTCAAGTACCTGGGCAGCGTCCTGAATACAAAAGTCATCGTCAAAATGGGCAGCGACCTGCTGGATATGTACATTGGCGGGACCGAACGGAACATCCGCTGCGCATTCGAGGAAGCCGAGGCGGAAAAGGGGATCCTCTTCCTCGACGAGATCGACGGGCTGGTGCAGAACCGGGAACGTGCCGTGCGGAGCTGGGAAGTGACGCAGGTCAATGAGCTTCTTCACCGCATGGAGAACTTCGGCGGCGTGATGATCGGCGCCACGAATTTCTCGGCCAACCTCGATTCGGCGATCCTGCGCCGGTTCACGTTCAAGCTGGAGTTCGACTATCTCGACGAAGCCGGCAAGAAGCTCTTTTTCGAACGGATGTTCCGGACGACGCTTACTCCGGCGGAAGCAGGCGAACTCGCGGAGATCCCCTCGCTTGCACCGGGCGACTTCCGCACGGTCCGCCAAAGCTTCTTCTACCTTGGAAACCAGGCGAACAACCGCGACTATCTCGATGCGCTTGCCCATGAAAGCGAAATCAAAAACGGCAACCGGTTCGCCCGGAAATCGAAAATCGGATTCTGATGCTCAAATCGAACTCAAACAGAAAGGGCCTCGTCATGAAAACAAAAACGATCCTTCTCCTCGCCTCGCTTGCGGCAGCAGTCCCGTCCTTTGCTCTGCCGCCGCCAAGGGTTTCGCCGCCGAAGAGATCCTCGAACAAACCGGTCATCCGGTTCAGACCGATTGAAACGAGCCGCGGATACAGTCCGTCTCCCACGTCCGGCATGGCGACCGCCGTCGCCATCACCGGGGCGGTCGCCGCCGGGCTCCGCATGCTGGAGGAAGCGACCAAAACGCCGACGGTCCCGGTCATCGTCACGACGCCGTCGTCCGATTGCGAAGTGGTCCTCCCGCCCGAACTGAAAAAGCCCGGAAGTCCGCCCGTGATCGCGATCCCCGCGGATGCCGGCGTCACGAGCGTCCATGTCGTTCCGATGGAACCTGTGGTCAAACACCCGGTCCCGATCACCATCATTCCGATGGAGATCATGTCCGCAAAATAGACATCCATATTCCACCACTTAACTCAACCTCAAACCATAAGGAGCTCATTATGAAAAAACTGATTGCAACCGCCTCGTTTCTTGTCCTCTTCGTGCTTGCCGGGACCGTTTCCGCCGGAGACGGGATCGGCGTCCGCGCCGGCCTGTTCGGGTTCGACATCGTAAACGTCAACCTTGACCTGCCGGGTTCATCCTGTGTGCAGAGCCGCAACGTCTATTACGTGACTTCGCCCGACCCGTCGCTGTCCGTCTCCACTTCGCCGCGTCCCGCCGCGGTAAGGGAAGAAAGCAGGACGATCAATGTGGTGAACTCCACCAACGTGAACATCACCGTGCAGGAGAGCAAGTTCACCTCCGTACAGCCGTCCAAGCCCGTTGTGATCTATTACCCGCCGCAGACGCCGTCATATTACTTCTACAGGCCGTTCGGCTGGTAAGCGTTCGATCCGGCATGGCCCGCAACGCATCATGGACCCTCCTGTCGGGTCATGCCGGATTATTTCGAAAGAGAAGCGAAAAAACGCTTGACTTTCCCTCGAACGGGACTATATTTCTGCCATAAACGCAATTCCTCCTATCCAACCGTTGTTTTTTACCTGAAAAAGCTACCATGCAGGACGACCAGACAGAACATTTCGAAAAGCCTTCCGTCTTCCGCAGATCGAGCATGGACACCCTCGCGGACGTGCTGCTTGACGAGATCAATGCTGAACCCGGAAACGGCGATCTTTTCCGCCGGACGCGGATCATCGTCCCGAACCGGAGCATCCAGAGATATCTTTCGCTCCGTTTCGCGCACCGGTACGGCATTGCGGCACAGCTCGAATTTCCCTCGCTGATGTCGGTCTTCCAGCGTTTCCTGCCGCAGACGCACGACCGTCCGAACATCGACAGGAAAACGATCGGCTGGCGCATTTACCGGATCCTGCGGGAACCGGGTTCCGGGAAGGCGTTCCCCCTGCTGACGCAGTGGATCAGGGGGGATTCCAAACGCCTGTACGACCTGTCCCGCCAGCTCGGAGAGCTCTATGACAAATACATGCTGTACCGTCCGTGGTGGATCAACGACTGGGAAGCCGGACGGACGCCGCAGGGATTGAACGGCGAACCGACCGCGGACTGGCAGGGCGAGCTCTGGCGGTGCATTGCGGGAGAGGACTGGAGAGGAAACCATTTCGCCGCGGTGTTCGACAGGATCGAACGCAAGGAAGAATGGAACGGCGCTTCGGGGCAGCTCCCCCGAAACGACGGGGAAACGATCCGCATCTTCGGTTTTTCCCAGCTGCCGCCGACCGTGCTTCAATGTCTGGAGCACTTCAGCAGACTCGGCATCACCGTCAAGCTGTATCACCTCGTGCCGAGCGGCGAGTATTATGCGGACTGCAAAAAGAACAAGGACGAACTGCGCGAGTTCCTGGACCGGTATTTCCGTGAAGGCCAGGACCCGGTCCGGCTCCTGGAAGGCCTGAACTCCGTTTATTTCCAGCACAATCCGCTGCTGGCTTCCTTTGCGATGCAGAGCTGCGTCATGCTGAACCGGACGGTCGAATGGAACGACGACGCGGTATTCGATGATCCCGCAGAGAATATGCCGGACGAGGGGACGATCCTGCATCGTCTTCAGAAACGGATCCGGGGCGACATGAGATCCTCCGTCGGCCGTCCCCCGAAATGGGAAAAAGGACGAGGATGCCGTTCGATCCAGATCAGGAACTGCTACTCGGCGTTCCGCGAAGTGGAGGCGGCGCACAACTTCATCCTGCACTGCATGGACGAGGATCACGACCTGCCGCTGAAAGACATTTTCATCATGACCCCGGCTCCGGCGGATTATGCTCCGCTGGTGGATGCGGTCTTCAATCATGCGAGCGACACACGCCTCGGCGTGTCCATCGCGGATCAGCCGCAGACGGAACGCCTGTCCTCGTACAGCACGCTGATGAAGATCCTGTCCCTGTTCAAAGGCGATTTCGCCGCGTCGGAAATCTTCGCCATCCTTCAGGACCGTTCGCTTCAGGAGCATTGGGGGTTCACTTCGGATGACTGCCGGTATTGCCTGGCGCGCGCGATGCAGGCGGGCATCCGCTGGGGCTGGGACGCGGAAGAGCACAGTCGTTCCGGCGGCAAGGCGTTCCCGGAGAACAGCTGGCAGGCGGGATTCGACCGCATGCTGCTGGATTATGCCGTGGATGCGGACCCCGCGACCCCGTATCAGGTCAATGACGAAGACGCGGTCTTCCCCGTGCCGGGATTCGACGGCGGGCGGGCGGAACTGCTCGGCAAATTCATCGCCCTGACCACAAAACTGCATGAGACGGCGCAGATCATGCGCAGCCGGGAGCAGAATGGCGTGCCGTTCCCCGAATGGCAGACCGCGCTTGCCGACCTGGCGGGCTGTCTCTTCGGCAGGGATTCCCAGCTGAAGACCCTTCTGCTGAGCGTGCTGAACACCTGGCATCAGGAGCTGGCGGAATCGGACGCGGAAGATGTCCCGCTGACCGCCGGGATCGTGCTGGCGTATCTTCAGGACAAGCACGTGAAGCCGGAGGACAACACCATGGGGTTCATGCGCGGGAAGATCACGTTCTGCGGCCTGCGCCCCATGCGGAGCATCCCCGCCGACGTCATCCTGCTGCTCGGCATGAACCATAAGACGTTTCCGGAGGAAGACGACGCCCGGGAGTTCGACATCATGCAGCAGTACCGGACGGACCGGAGATCCGGTGTCGGACGCGAGCCGGGCGATCCGCTCAGACGCGACGAATCGCGCCAGCTCTTCCTGGATACGGTCATGGCGGCGCGGAAGTATCTTTACATCAGCTATGTCGGACGGGACATCCACGACCGCAAGGACAAGCCGCCGTCCGTGTGCGTGGACGAACTCAAAAGCTATCTGACGCATGAATTCGGGAAAAACAGTTTCATCGAGCTGAAGGAGCCGATCCACGCCTTCTCGCCGGAACTGTTCGAACACGGCGCCGCGAACCAGTCTTTCTCAAAGAACATGAAGGATGCGGCGAAGCAGATCGCCGAACCGTCGGGCGCCGTTTCGTCCGGCGGGAAACCGGCTTTTGACATTCGCGACGGGGTCCATCCCGATGAAAATGCGGAGACGTTCTGCCGGACTCTGGAATTCGACGATTTGAGATGGTTCTTTGTCAACCCGGCGGGGAAATATGTCCGCGACACGCTCGGCGCCCGGTTGTCCGTGCAGGAATCGTCGTCGCCCGAGGATTCGGAGCCGTTCGACAACAAGCTGGATTTCGATGTGAAAGACGGACTGTTCCAGTCCTGCCTCGAAGCCTCGGACCGTGACGCGTTGAAAAGCGTTTCCCTGCGGCGGCTGAAAGCGGACGGAAGCATTTCCCTGATGCAGAACGCGGACGACTGGAAGGACTGGTCGGAAATGGTCATGCTCGCGGAGGGGATGGAGGCGGATGAAACCCGGATGACGGAACGGCTGATCCCGGCGGGAGAAACGGATCTCGAATACTCCGCCGCGGACGCCGGGGAGCTTGCCGGGCTGATCTATGACACCGTCCCGGTCGGCACGTTCCGCACCACGCTGATCCTGCCGGACATGAAAGTGTATCAGCCGGAAGACCCCGGCGAACCGTGCGTGCGGATGGAATGGAGCCTGGCGAAAAGCATTTCCGGTTCGCAGCTGATCCGGCCGGTCCTGAACCATCTCCGCGCCAACCTCGACAGGAAGACCGTGACGAAGATCGTATATCTTGACGGGAAGGACCGCATTCTCGCCATGAAGGCGGATGCGATGGATCGTGCCGATGCGGAAACGGTCATGAAGCGGTTCCTGTGCCTTTATCATGCCGGGATGCGGAAGCCCCTGCCGTTCTTCCCGAAAGCCTCGTACGCATATTGGTCGGGGGCGGATGAGCGGAAAAAACGGTCGCAGGCGGAATCCTGCTGGAACGGCAACAGGAACAGCAAGGGCGAAGTCGAAAAGTTCGGCGATTTCTTCGGGTCCGGGCTTCCGGTCAGCGAAACGTTCGAAGGCCTTGCCGGGGCGTTCTTCGGAGCCGTTGTGTTCCGCCAGGAGAATCCGGGAAAGGGGAAAGGGAATAGAAAATGAAAGTCTGCGATATCAACGACTATCCGCTGAACCTGCCTCCGGGGTTCCTTTCCGGCTCAGGTCCTGAAGCTGTTTCCGCCGACTGTCGTCCCGGCGGCAGATATCTGATCGAAGCCAGTGCCGGGACCGGCAAGACCTTTACGATCACGCATCTTATCCTGCGCCTGATCCTGAAAGGCGTGCCTGTCCGGAAGATCCTCGTGACGACGTTTTCCAAAGCGGCGGCGGACGAACTGAAGACCCGCATCCTGAAACTCCTGAACAAGGAGTTCCACGAACTGGAGTCGAACACGAAACGGGGGCCTTCCTCGGATCTGGACCTTTTCGGTTTCGCTCAAAAACAGAAGGACAAGTTCCTGCTGCAGCTTGCCGTCAGCTCCATCGACGAAATGACGGTCAGCACGATACACGGCTTCTGCCAGAAGATGCTCCGGGAATACGCCCTGAAATCCGGCAACGGATTCGAGACGGAGCTGGTCCCGGACGAATCCGAATACCGGGACCGCCTGATACGGCGGTTCTGCCGGAACCGTTTCTACGGCGGCGAAGACGCGCGGGACCGGGAATCCTTCGAAACGCTTCAGGCCGCGGCGAAGTTTTCCTCGGATCCGATCGACCGGGACTGTGCCGACGGAGAGGCGCTGGACGATAAGCAGACACTTTGCCGGGATGTCTACCGTTATGTCAGAAAGGGACTTCAGTCCGAAAAAGACAGGGACGGCGTGATCTCCTATGACGACATCATCCGGGATTTCGATGCGGCGCTTCAGACGGACGACCGCCTGGCGGAGTCGATCCGGTCGCAGTACACGGCGGTGTTCGTGGACGAGTTCCAGGATACCGACCGCCTCCAGTACCGTATTTTCGACAAGTGCTTCCCGAAGGGCTGCCGCAGCATCTTCTACATGATCGGCGATCCGAAGCAGGCCATCTACGGGTTCCGCGGCGCCGACATCTACACCTATCTTCATGCGAAGGAAACTGCGGACGACCAGTTCACGCTGATCGGGAATTACAGAAGTTCGCCCACCATGATCGAAGCCGTCAACCGCATGTTCAGCGACGGCGACCTGAACGCGCCGCATGAGACAGACGGCGTTTTCCTCCAGAAGGACATCCCGTTTGTTTCGGTCCGGTCGGGAGCTCCCGGAGATTTCCCGGACAATCCCGGCGGCTCTCTCCGTCTCCGGCATTATACCGGCACGAAAAGCGACTGCGCCCCCGAGATCATGAACGACGTCGTGCGCGAGATCCGGTATCTGCTGTCGGAAGACTGCGCCATGCAGGTGTTCGAGGAACCGGAGGACGACGATGACGAGGAGGAGTACGATGACAACGGCGAAAAGAAGGAAAAAAAGAAGATCCCGAGGCCCCTTCGCGCGTCCGATATCGCCATCCTGGTGCAGACGCACGATCAGGCCGCCGAACTCGTGAAGCGGCTCAACATGGAAGGCATTGCCGCGTCCGCATGCAAGTCCGGCAAGATCTACGACACGGACGAAGCGAAGCTCATGCTCCTGCTGCTCCGGTGCTTCCTGCATCCCGATATGCAGTCTGTCCGCGGCCTGATGCTTTCCCCTTTCTTCCGTTTCTCCGGCGACGACGTCACATCCGATTCCGCCCGGCTCGAATCCCTCCTGAAACAGATGTCGGATTGCGGAAGGGTCTGGGCGCAATCCGGGCTGCCGGCGGCTTTCCTGCAATTCCTGGATACGCCTGTCGCCGATGTTTCCCCGCGCATGCGGATCCTGTCCGAGTTCAACGGGGAACGCGTGATCACGAATCTCATTCAGCTGATGGAGCTGCTTTACCAGAAAGAGGCGAGGGAACATCTTCTGCCGGAAGACCTCCTCAACAGCCTG
>JAEEQO010000046.1 GCA_016285335.1 Victivallales bacterium
GACTGGCGGAAAACGGCGGCGCGCCGATCTGGCGGGTCTCGGGACCCGGCTGCGGGAGTTTCCGCGCCAGATCCGAAAGCAGATGCTGGAAATTGACTTTCATGGTCCGCAGCACTTCGACCGCGATCCCTTCGTTCAGCGTGCAGATACCGCGCAGAAGATGCTCCACGGAGACGCAGTCGTGGTTCGACCGTTCCGCTTCCTTCTGCGCCAGGCCGAGCGACTGGCGCGCCCTCGGCGTAAACCGCTTCAATGCGGCATTGACTTCTTCCTGTTCCGACATGTCTTTTTCTCCCTGCTGTTGCTTTTACGATTCTTTTTAGAAAATACGGGACGCGTCGCCGCGTCCCTGTCTGTGCTTTTTCCGCGCGGCGTTCGCCACGCGTCTCCGTCCGGGCATCGCCGCGTCCATTATCCGCGGCAAAGTCCCGTGCGGACGGAGCAAGGATCACTTCGTGATGAAGTAGTTCGGATTCTCCGAGGTGTATTCTCCGAGCGTATCCGCGTTGACGAAGAAAAACATGAGGTCAAACGCGTCGGAGAGGTCCTTCGGAGCGGAATCCTTCTGCATGTCGAAATTCTCGCCGGCGGAGCTGACGCAGTCGATGATGGCGCACACGCGGCTGTGCTTCAGCATGTCCTGTTCGACGTAAGGAAGACCGTTGTCGCACAGGAGGATCATGTTGTTCTTGCCCGTGGCGGTGTTCTTGCGGGTGAGAAACGTGATCTTCTTGAGGTCGGCGACCGAGCTGGGCAGCCCCACGAAATTGACCACGATGTCGACCTTGTCGTAGACCTGGTCGAGCGTCTTCTTCATGATGGTGGCGTCAGTCGGATCCTCGATCACGGTGTTCGTCTCGCCGGTCTTTTTGTCGACGACCTCCTTGGCCTCGCCCACGATGAGCACGTCCCCGCAGGAAACACCCTTCTCGGAAAGGCGCTTCTGTATTTCGTCGAGCACGAAATGGGAATCGGAGTCGGAATTGTTGTAGGACTCCTCGTCGATCAGGAATGCGGCGGAACCGTCCTCGGGGAAACGTTCCGCGATGTAGGTGGCCGCCTTTTCGGCCTTGGCCATGAGGAACGTGCGGGCGTTCCGGTCAAGGCGCTTGTCCTCGGATTTCGTGCCGGACACGAAGAAGCTGGCGGCGAACGCTCCGAACACCACGACGAAGCCGAGGATCATGACGAGACGGGCGATGGATTTCGTGTTCAGGTTCTTGATGCCCCAGACCATGACGATAAAGCCCACGGCCATCACGATGTAGACGATCAGGACCGGGAGTTCGATGTTTGCCAGAATCATTTGTCTTGCTCCTTTGCGACAGTTTTCCGGGCGCACACATGGTCGCGCGCCCTTTTAGTTTGAAAAATTCACATGAGCAATATATCATACTTTTGGCCGCTTTCAACCTCTTTTCCCGTTTTTCTCCGTAAAAAAGATGTTTCCATGCCGTTTTTACCCTGTTCCCGTATGAAATGATTGCCCACGGCACGATGGACGGCTGCCGGCGGAACGCACGTCCGCCCCCGCTGCCGGCGACGCCGAGGTTCCGACGGGATCGAACGGGCCGCAGGAACGGTTTTCCATCATCGGATCCGTGCATTTTCTCCGGCCTTTTTTCCGTTTTCGGATTGACTTTCCGCGCTTCGCGTGTTATCTTTATGTATTTTGGAAATCCGGTATGCGCGGCATTTACCGCGCCGGACGTTTCCAAGCACACAACCAACCATTTCTGAGGAGCAGGACCATGTCTGGTATATTCAAGGCCTACGACATCCGGGGCATCTATCCGGAGCAGATCGACGCGGAACTCGCGGAGAAGATCGGGCGCGCATTCGTCGTCTTCACCAACGCGAAGAAGATCGTCGTGGGACGCGACATGCGGCCGCACTCCCAGCCGCTTTTCGAGGGACTCACCCGCGGCATCATGAAACAGGGCGCGGACGTCGTCGACATCGGCCTGTGCTCGACCCCGATGTCCTACCATGCCAACGGATTCCTCGGCGCGGACGGCAGCGTGATGATCACGGCGTCGCACAATCCGGGCGAATGGAACGGCTTCAAGCTCTGCAAGGCGCAGGCCGTGCCGATCAGCGGCGATACCGGCATCGCGGACATCCAGATGCTGGTCGAGGCGGACAATTTCCACGCCGCCGAAAAACAGGGCACGATGACGCAGTACGACATCGCCCCCGAATACACGAGATTCCTGCGTTCCTACGCGAAGATGGACCGCAAGCTCAAAGTCGTGGTGGACTACGCCAATGCCATGGGCCTCTACGAGTTCGCCGGCATCAAGGACTTCTTCGAGGTCGTCCCCCTGTACGACACGCTCGACGGCACGTTCCCGAACCACCTCGCCAACCCGCTTCAGCTCGACACGCTCGACGCCATCCGCAAGAAAGTCGTCGAGGTCGGAGCCGACTTCGGCGCGGCGTTCGACGGCGACGCCGACCGCTGCGGATTCATCGACGACCAGGGCCAGATCATCCCGATGGACCTTTTCACCGCGCTGATCGCCATGGACATCCTCGGCGAACCCGGCTGCGGCCGCGCCACCATCCTGTATGACCTCCGCAGCAGCTGGGCCGTCCGCGAAGCCATCCGCGACCACGGCGGCAAACCGAGCATGTCCCGCGTGGGCCACGCGTTCATCAAGAACCAGATGCGCAAGGAAAACGCGGTCATGGCGGGCGAACTCTCCGGCCACTACTATTTCCGCGAAAACTACGTGGCGGAATCCCAGGGCCTCGCGATCATCAAGCTCGCGAACCTGATCTGCAAGTCCGGCAAACATGTCAGCGAGCTCGTGAAGCCGCTGAAAAAATACTACCAGAGCGGCGAGATCAATTCCAAGGTCCCCGATGTGAAGCCCATCCTCGACAAGATCCGCGCCAAATACGCCGACGGCCGCATGTTCGAGCTCGACGGCATCAGCGTGGAATATTCCGACTGGTGGTTCAACCTCCGCGCGTCCAATACCGAGCCGCTGCTCCGCCTTATCGTGGAGGCCAAGGACAAGGCCACGATGGAAGCCAAGCGCGACGAAATCCTCGCCGTGATCCGCTCCTGAGCAACACAGCAAATCTTATGCGCCAGTTATACCGGGATCAGTCAACATGGTCCCGGTTTTTTTGTACGGTGAATGAGGCGAAAGAAGTTTAAGCGAGGGAATCGAGCAGCTTCGAGACCTTGTCCACGCCGGGGAAATCGCGGAACAGGAATCCGTGCGTCCGGAAATAATCGCTTGCTTCGAGGCGTTCCTTCAGCACGCCGTCCTTTTTCAGCAGGGCGCGGTCGACGCCAAGCAGAAGCCCGCCTGCCGGGTTCTCCTCGCACCAGCGCAGACGCTGTTCCAGCTGGGCCGCATGCCAGCGGTGGAACAGCTCCATCGGGAATTCCGCGCCGGATTCCGCGCGGAAGATGAAGTCGGGGAACAGCAGCGCCTGTCCGCCGAGCGGGATCCAGCCCGGCATGTCGTCGAGTGTCCAGCCGGTGTTCGAGGTGCGGAAGAGGTCGGTAAACATGCGGATCTCCTCCGGCTGGTAGGCGGTGAAGTTGGAATAATGGCTCACGAGACCGCTGGATTCATCCAGTTTGAGCTTACGGAAACGGTCCTTCCACTTCACCTCGGCGGCGATGCTCCACTGCGGCAGCAGGCAGACGGCAGGGAAGAACGATGCGATCTGAAGTCCGTACGTGGCGCTGTGCTCCAGCACGCTCGCCGGACCGTCGACCGTGAGGCGGATCTCGTCCTTGCCGGTCATTTCCGCGGAGAAAAGCAGGCGGAAGAACTTCATGTATTTGAAGAGGCGGCGCAGGGCGGCGGGCTCCTCCTTCGCGGAAATCGTCACGGTCATTTTCGAGGCGAACAGCAGCAGCGACTGCACCAGCGAGACGTTGTAGCGTTCCGGCACCTCGCGGACCAGCATTTTTTTCATAGGCAGCAGGCGTTCGCACTCCGGCAGGTCGCAGAATATCCCCTGCCCGAACGTCTCGGGCGCGGCCGGGACCGAAGCGAACACGGCAGCGCGGACGTCGTCCATGTTTTCCGGCGCGTTTCCGGAACGCAGGAGCGCGGCGGTCCCCCGGAAAAGCCCGACGCGGGCGGCGGGATAGTCGCAGTCGGCGGGCAGGGAGAATTCGGCGCGGTCGCGGACGGTCTTGTGCAGGCCCCCGGCGAGCTTTTTGTCCGTGATCCCGGCGGCGAGCGCGGTCGCGGCCTCGTCGAGCTCGGCGGCAGTCGCCCCCGTGCCTTCGGCATAGAGCTGCACCAGATCACTTGCATAGCGCAGGATCTCCGGGTCGTCCACGCGGACGAACTGCGGTTTCACGGCGTCGCCGGACAGCCGGGCGCGAATGAGGTCCTTCGTCAGCATCAGTAGGGCCTCCGGGAATATGCGCTGTTCTTGCGGCGGCGGTCGCTCACGTTCATCTCGCTGGTGCCGTCGCTCACGAGCTCGTACAGCACGGCCTCCTTGCCCTCCACGCGGCGCAGGATGCGGCCGAGGCGCTGGACGTGTTCGCGCGTGCAGCCGCTGCCGGACACCACGATGCCGATGTTCGCCTCGGGGACGTCCACGCCCTCGTTCAAAACTTTGCTGGTAACGAGGACCGGATAGTCGCCCTGCCGGAACTTCTCCAGAAAGTCCTTGCGTTCGGCTGCCTTGGTCTTGTGGGTCAGCACGGGCAGGCAGAGCGTTTCGCCGATGCGGTACGCGGTGTCGTTGTCCGCCGTAAACACGATGGTGCGCGCGAACGGGTTTTCGCGGATGATGCGCCAGACTTCGCGGAGCTTGGCGGAGCCGCAGCGGGCGATGGCGCGCTGGCGCAGATACGCCTTGTACGCCTCGCGGCCTCCGGGACGGCGGGCGCAGAGCGCGATGAAGTCGCTCCAGCCGGAACCGTCCTGGAAGCGGATGCCGTTGGCGCGCAGGAACGCCACGTATTTGTCGTGAGCGGCGGCGTATTCGGCGGACTCCTCGGGAGTAAGGCCGAGTCGGATGCGGACGGTGCGGTAGGGCGACAGCACGCCGCCCTCCAGGTCGTTGATCTCGGTGCGGTAGACGGGCTGCCCGAGCAGTTCGCACATGAGGGGGAACGTGTCGCCGGTATCCGGCGTGGCGGAGAGCCCGAGGCGGTACGGCGCGAGGCAGAGCGAGGCGGAAAGGCGGTTCACCTCGCCGGGAAGGTGGTGGCATTCGTCGTAGATCGCGAGGCCGAACCGGTCGCCGATCTGCGGCATGCGGAGCACGGCGGAATCGTAGGTGCTGACCGTGATCTGGCGGACGTCGCTGCTGCCGCCGCCGAGCATGCCGACCGGGACCTCGAACGCGCGTTCGAGCTGGGACGCCCACTGATGCAGCAGGTCGATCGTCGGCACGACGACGAGCGTGGACCGCCTCACGGCCGCGATTGCCAGAAATGCGAGAAATGTCTTGCCGGAGCCCGTCGGCATCGCCACGATGCCGCGGCATTTGGCGGCGAGCCAGGCGGACAGCGCCGCGTTCTGGTGGGGCATCGGCGTGAACTTGGTGCGGAGCGGAGCGCCGAACACGGTGTAATTGCGGGCGCGGTCGTCGGGACGGATCCCGGCGGCGTACAGACGGCGCATGACGGATTCGTAGCGATACGCCTCGGCACGCCACGCCCCGATGCGCGGATCGAGTTTAACGAGGTCGGAGACGGCTTCCGCCGCCTCGGGGGAACCTTCCAGCACGAGCGTGCCCTCGTCAAATCGCAGGAGACAGCCTTGATCTTCGCTCATGAGTTCGTCTCCCGGACGATCATTTCAAAGCACGAAAAAGGACCGCGCACGATGCTTCGTCCGTCCGTCGCCGGATGTATGAACGAAGCCATGACGCGGTCCTTTCGCTGTAAAAAACGGAAGCGGGGACTTACTCCACGACGATCCGCTTGAGGTTCTTCTTGCCTGCTTTCAGGATCAGCGCGCCGTCGGTGAAGTCGGCGGCCGTGACCATGCGGTCGATCGTGGCAATGCGTTCGTCGCCGCAGTAGGCGCCTCCGCCCTGGATCAGGCGGCGTGCCTCGCTGTTCGTCTTGCAGAGGCCCGCCTGAACGAGGAGCGTGATGATGTTGACGCCCTCGGCGGGGAGTTCGAGCTTGAACGTCGGGAGGTCGGCGGCGGCCACGCGGCGGACCGCGGCAAGGTCGATCTTCGCGATCTCGCTGGTGGTCGGGATCGCGCCCGCTTCGTCGGCGAATCCGAACTTGGTGCCGGCGGCGCAGAAGACCTTTTCGGCCTCGGCCTTGCCGTGCGCGAGCGCGGTTGCCTCGTATGCGAGGATCTCCTTCGCGCGGTTGATGTTGCCGCCGGGGGCACAGAGGCGCCTGATCTCGTCGACCGGAAGCGCGGTGAACCCGAGCATGAGCTTTTCGACCTGCGAATCGTCGGTATTGCGCCAGAACTGGTAGTAGTCGAACGTACTGTAGCGGTTCGCATCGAGCCAGACGGCCTGCCCGTTGGACTTGCCGAACTTGTTGCCGTCCTTGTCCATGAGAAGCGGCATGGTGAGGCCGTACACGGAATTCTGTTCCAGGCGGCGGACCAGTTCGGTGCCGCAGGTGATGTTGCCCCACTGGTCCTGTCCGCCGAGCTGAAGGCGGCAGCCGTGCGTACGGTAGAGGTGCAGGAAGTCGTACCCTTGCAGGATCATGTAATTGAATTCGAGGAACGAGACGCCGACCTCGGAATTGAGGCGCATCTGGACGGATTCGGCCTGAAGCATGCGGTTCACGCTGAACTTGGAGCCGATGTCGCGCAGGAAGTCGAGGTACAGCATGCCGGCGAACCAGTCGGCATTGTTCGTGAAGATCGCGTTGTCAACGGAAATGAAACGCTGGAGCTGCGCCTTCAGGCACTCCACGTTGTGCGCGACTTCCTCTTTCGACAGGATCGGGCGGGCAGTGGACTTGCCGGACGGGTCGCCGACGAGGGCGGTCGCGCCGCCGACGAGCACGATCGGGGTATGGCCGCACTTCTGCATGATGCGCATGGCCATGACGGGGAGCAGATGCCCCACGTGCAGGCTGTTGCCGGTGGGGTCGAATCCCACGTAGAAATGGACTTTTTCCTTGCCGAGAAGTTCGTGCAGTTCGGCCTCGGCCGTGCACTGGTAAATGAAGCCGCGTTCCCGCAGCACATCAAAAGCGTTCTGTTCCATAGTTTTTCCTTTCAAATCAAAAACAGCGGATATAATCAATTAATATAGCACGGATTTCCGCTTTCTGCAATCCCGTTTTCCGGGTTCCGGGCAATATTTCCCGAAGCCCGCGGCAAAAAACGGTCCGCGAGGCGAAGTCGCCTGAAAGCGTTCCGGCACGCGAACGCGGACGCGTCACAGGTTGGTCGGGATGTCGAGGAAGACGGTCTCGATGCCGAATTTCGACTTCACGAGGTCCATGACGGCGAACACGCCGGGGGTCTCGGACCGGTAGTGGCCGAGCGTAAGGATGGCTGTCCCGGTCTCTTTCGCGGGGTGGAACACCTCGTGCGTGGCCTCGCCGGAAATAAGGCAGTCCACATGGTCCAGCGCGATCTCGTCGAAGAGGTCGGGCCAGGCGCCGCCGCCGGAGATCACGCCGACGGTTTCGACCTTCTGCTCCGGGTCGCCGATGATGCGGTACGGCCCGCTCGACGGAAGGGACCTGTCGAGGATTTGAGCGAGCTCGGCGACGGTCTTCGGTTCGGGCAGCACGCCCTGGAACCCGATCTGCCTGCCATGGTAGGAGCCGAACGTGCGGCGGTCCGCAAGGCCGATCATGTCCGCGAGGCGGGCATTGTGGCCGAACCGCGGATGCGCGTCGAGCGGAAGATGGGCGGCATAGAGGGACATGCCGTTTGCCGCAAGCAGTTTGATGCGGTCCGCCAGGATGCCGTCGATGCGCCGGATGCCGCTCCCCCAGGAAATGCCGTGATGCACGAAAATGAATCCCGCGTCGAGGTCGGCGGCCTTGCAGAAGAGCTCGGCGGACGCGTCGACCGCGAAAACGGCCTTCGCGACTTCGGCGTCCCCGGTGAACTGGAGCCCGTTGTTGGACGGGTCGTCCGGCCAGCGGTCGAGTTCAAGGATCTGGTCGAGGAAACCGGCGATGTCATTCCGGGAAGCTGTGTTCATGGGGCGTCTCTGTCTGAGGTTGTTGGAATCGGTGGATCAGGATCTGCCAGCGCAGTTCGGCGGCGGATTTCTCCTGAAGGAAGGTTTCGAGCCGGTCGTCAGGGGTGCGGGCGAGCGTGCGGATCTCGTCCGCGGTCATGCGGAACATCGCGGCGTCGGGGTTGGCGAATTTGAGGTGTTCCAGCTTTGCCCGTGCGGCGAAAAACGTGCGGCGCTCCGGGATGTTCCGGGCGATCAGGAACGAGGGAAACGCAAACGCGATGATCCAGAAAGGCCAGAGCGGGAGGTTCAGGATGCCGGTGTAAACAATGACCTGCACGACGAGCAGCAGGACGACCGGGATCAGGAACGCGATCGCGTCCCATTCGCGGCGGAAACAGTTCCCGCTCCAGCGGCGGAACGCACTGGCCGAGGTCATGTAGGCGAAATGCTCCTCGTAGGTCTCGTCCTCCATGCAGCCGCGGACGGCATGGCAGAGCTCATGCGCCAGAAGTTCGTCGCGGCGGTAGATGAACCATTTCGGCTTGCTGCGGAAACCGCGCCGCAGAAAAAAGACCGGGAAACCGGACTCCGTGATGACCGTGCAGCCGCCCCACAGGAGCCCCAGCCCGCGCGCAGGAAAGAACGCCGGCACCCAGTCGGCGCGGAATCCGAAGAGTTTTTCCGTCTTCTCCGCCGCCTCGGAGATGATCGCGGCATCCATCGGCTCCACAGCGCCGACCTTGAACCCGACTTCGTCCTCCAGCCGCTGCGCCCCCGCGTCTCCATCGGCACAGAGGTCGAACCGGGCTCGGGTGCGGAGGAGTTCGTCGATCCTGGCGGAAAACGACTCGAGCGTTTCCCCGGGCGCGGCGATCAGCCCGTGCGAATCAAGATCGTACGGAGTGCTCGGATCGTCCCAGTCGACGGACCAGGGTTCTTTGCCGTTGAACATCACGCGAAAACCTTTCTGAAGAAAAACGGGGCGGGAAATGCGGAACGGGCGCGTCCGTTCCCAGACGGGAACTCACGCCAGCATGTTCTGCCAGGCAGCCTTGCCGTCCGGTTCGTCCACAAGGCCGGCCCCGGATGCGGCGGCGAGGGCTTCTTCCAATCCGTTTTGCGCGAAGCTCAGTTCATCCCGTGTGTTCAAGCTGTCCGTGATGCAGGATTCAAGGCTTTCGCCCGCCAGCCAGGTGCATGCGTCTGAGTTGAGCACGACGTTGTAGTATGCCGAGCCGCCTTTCTTCGCGTTCGTGGATTCCATGGAGATGAAGTAATTGCCGGCCCCCAGCGAAAGCCGTTTTGTCACCGCGGTGTATTTGTATTCCGTGGCGTCCTTGTCCTTGGCCTTTTTGAGTTTGGTCGTCTGCAACGCCTTCAGCGTTTGTTTACCGCCTTTCTTCTGGATCAGGCTGTAGATGACGAACTTCGCGGCGTCCGAGGAATTCATGGAGAAGCTGACCGAAGCGTCCTGTTCCAAGATAATCTTTGCGAAGTCGACGGCATCGCCGAGCCCGACGAAGTTGTCGAAAGAATCCTTGCTGACGTCGTTGATGTCGAGGTAGACCTCCTTCGTTTCGGCCGTGATCTTCGTCGTCACCATCGGCGCATCGTTCAGGCCTTGCGTCTTTTCGTACACCCAGTCGTTCGACCCGTCGTCGCAGTCGACGTGGAAGACGCTCGCCGAACCGACTTTCACCGAGAAGTCCGCATTCGTGCCCTTCGCGGCGCTGACGGCTTCCGCCTGAAGGTAATACGTCCCTTTTGCCAGCGGGACGCCGCCGAATTCGATGTCTTTTCCGAAAGACTTCTTCGCGCTGACGGTCTTGGATGTCACCTTTTTCTCCTTCTTCCGGCCTCTCGAGTCGGTGGTGACCTGGATCAGCGAGATCTTGACCTTGTCGGTCGTATTCACGGCGAACGTGTATTTCCCGTCGTAAAGGAAATCGACCTGACGCAGGGAAACGGTGTCGCCGAGGCCGACCCATCCGTTCGCGATGAGGGTGCGGGGAGCGTCCAGGACCGTCACGGTGTAGCGGTCTGAGTTCTTCGAAACCAGGGCGATGCTGTTGTCGTCGTAGTCGGACTTATAGAAGACGTCCCCGGTGATCTCAAACGTGATCTTGTCCGCCGTTTTCTGGTTGTCGGTGCTCATGATGAGAACCGTGTAATTGTCTTTCGTGAGGACAACAGATTTGGAATTGAACTTGCCGTTCTTGACCGTGACCGAGAAGATCCTCTGGCTATGGGAATTGTACAGATCGATCCTGGCGTTGACCTTTTTCCCCGCCTCGGAGCCGATGAAGTTGCCGGAGAAGACGTATTTGCCGTAACTGAGCTGATAGCTCCCTCCGCAGTCGAGGTGGTACGTGTCGCCGCCGAGAAAGGAGGTGAAGAACGACCCGCGGCCGGTGTCCTCCACGTTGAACGCGAGCTTGCAGTAGTTGTTCGCGGGGACCTCGTCCTCCTTCTGGGTGACGAGCGCCATTTCGAGCAGATGGGTCCCGGCGGAAAAACTCCCGAGTTCCAGGTTCATGACAGGTCTCCAGGAATCGGGCTGAAGCGGGTCCACTTCGATGGTGCGGTAGAACTCGCCGTCGATGTAGATGGGCACATAGCATGTGTCGGATTGGAGTTCTCCGAAATTGCCCGTTCCGAAGCTCAGGTAGAGGTTCTGGTAATCGGGGAGCGCCTGATACTCGACGGTCTCGTCGTTTTCGATGGCGGCAGCCGTAATGATCACGCCGTCATACCATTGCGTCGGCTTGCAGAAACCAAGGTCGTATTGAGACATTTTTCACCGTATTCAGTTTGAATGTTGAAAGTTGTAACCGTTGCTTATCGGATGCGGTGTGCGCGAGCGGATGCCGCGCGCGATTTCGTCACCGTTTGCGGTGCGCGAACGGAAGCCGCGCACGATTCCGTCACCGCTTGCGGTGTCAGCCATTGTGCAGGATAAACTGGAATTCGTTCTGCGCTTCGTGCATGGCGCGGACGAATTCGCCGATGGTGGCGTCTTCCTCGGCCGTAAGATGCTGCTCCACGATGCCGCTGAAGAAGGTCTGTTCCGCGGCGTCGGCGAACTTGTCGAAATCGTCGCGAATGCGGATGAGTTCATCGGTCGGGATCTCGCTGATGTTTTCGCGCATGATCTCCAGGCCGTTCTGAACGAAGAGCACCGTCTGGTGCATCTGCTGGTTCAGGCGGAAACGCTCCTCCGGCGGCAGGGCGCGGTATTCCTCCAGCCCCTTGATGAGCTCTTCCTCGAACTCCTCGGGCGTCGGCACCTGGCCGAAATCGTCGCTGTCCGGCAGCAGACGCCTCACGTCGGCGCGATCCGCCCGCCCGCGGAAACCGCCTCCGCCGCCACCGCGTCTCTGGCGCCGGCGCGGACGGTCCTGTCTCGGCTGCTCCTCTTCCTGAGGCTCCTCGACGACCGTGACTTCCGGTTCCGGTTTCTTGTTATGCGCGTTGATCGTGAGGATCACGGCGCTCGCGGCGGATATGATGCAGGCACAGATGGCCATGGAATACAGGGCTGTCCTGGTTTTCTGGTTCATGTCTGACCCCTTCCTGATACAAAAGCAGCTTATTATTTCGAAATCCTAGAAATATAGCATCTCCGAACAGCATTTCAAGTGCGGACCGGTGTTTTCTTTATAAAAAATGCGGATGCGGACACGGGAAACGTTTCGGTCAGGAGTTCGAAGACGCCGGAACGGCGTCATCCTTCACTCCGCACCGAACAGGGCCGGCGCAAGTTCCATAAGATTGAACGCCAACAGGAAAATACGGCCGCTCAGGAAAAGAAACAGAAAGATCAGGAAGATCGTGACGCCCTTGGCGAACTCGGAGGAGAACGATTTCATGCGCGGGACATATTCCGTCAGCGCGGCCCATCCGTCGAGCCCGGGGACCGGGAGCAGATTGAAGATGCAGAGGAAGGCGTTGTAGCAGCCGAGAATGAGGAAAAACTCCATGATCGTCTGCCCGGCGCCCTCGTTTTCCACGAGATAGCTGATCCGCGGAAAGAGAAACCCGAAGAAGAAAAAACCGATCAGGAAGAGCCCGAGGTTCGTCGCGGGACCTGCCAGGGCGACGATCGCCGGCGCATGGCGGTTCCTCGCCCGCAGGACATAATTGTCGACCGGCACCGCCCCCCAGGCGAACCCGAGGACCAGAAACATGATGATCGAAAACGGCCCCATCTGCTTCAGCGGGTTCAGGGTCAGGTGGCCGCGATCGGCGGCAGTCGTGTCGCCGAACTTCATGGCGGTCCACGCATGGAAGAATTCGTGCAGGCAGATGGAGAAGACCACGACAAGCGTGATCATGCAGAAAGTCTTCGGTTCCGTGAAAGCCCGTGTGATGAAAAGATTCATGGTGGATCACGCCTTTGAGTTTGTGAGAGGAACGATCTCGGCCGGTTCGCCGAGGCGGTACGAGCATTTCGGGTGTTCGTGCCCGAACGCGAGCCCTCGGAACACCGGTTTTCCGGTCTGCGCGGCGAAATCCCGCAGGAGACGCCGTATCTGCGGCTTCGGGCCGCATTTCGTGAAATACCCGAACACGACCGCGGCGGCCTGTTCGATGATGCCCGCCTGGATCAGGTGCGTCAGGTGGCGGTCCAGCACGCGCGCCTCCTCATGGACATCCTCCAGCGCGAGGACGACACCCTTCAGGTCCGGCATCCATGGCGTGCCGCAGAGCGTGGTCATGACCGTGAGGTTGGAAAGGACAAGCGGACCGGAGACGGGCGAAGCGGCGGCGCGGTCGCCGATCGCTTCGAGCCTGAACTTGCGCGGCATGGAGCGTTTCCGCAGGACGGTGCGGAAGGATTCCCTCGCCGCGGGCCGCGCCATCGCCTCGGGGAGGCCGTCGGACATTGGAGCGCAGACGGGGATCCCGGCATGGTTCGCGAGCATAGCAAGGTGAAGCGCGGAAATGTCGCTGTACCCGTAGACCGGCAGGTTCCGTTCGCGGAGGAGGTCGAAATCGAGCTTCGGCAGGATGTGCGCGCTGCCGAATCCGCCGCGCGTGCACAGGATGAGGTCGATCTTCGGGTCGTTCAGCAGAGCATGGAAATCCGCCAGACGGGATTCCGGCGTGCCGCAGCAGTATTTCATCGGGCCGCGTTTGAGCGCATTCGGGGCGAGGACGGTCTTCACGCCGCAGGTATCCTCCAGAAAACGCCGCGCCTCCGCGATCCGGGCGGCATCGGGCAGGCTGGCGGGCGACGTCAGGCCGACGGTTCGGACCGAGGCGGGGAAAAGGCGTTCCTGTTTTACTGACATGAGGCGGATTCCTTGTGTTAGGAGAAATAACGATCAAAAATACTATAGCTCTTCGGATGTTTTTTTGCAACCCTGGCCGTCAATTTTCCGGGAAAAACACCGTGTTTTCCGCAAACGGGCACGAGGGTGTTCACAGCAGTTCCGGCGTGGTCTCCGGGGGAGGCATAGCCTCCACTGCGGCAGTGCCCGGCTTCGCTCGGGCACACACTGCATGTGTTGAACAATGCTTGGCTTCGTTCAAGCACGGGGGAGAATCACAGCAGCGTCGGGGTAGTCTCCGGGAACACGATCTCGCCGTCGCGCTCCACGGCGCGTTCGAGCTTGGCGAAAAGCTGGTTATGTCCCCGGTTCTTGAGGCAGTCCAGGTCGCCGATGATGACAAGTTCGCTACGGCAGCGGGTATATGCCACGTTGATGCGGTTGGAATTGTCCGTGAAGCCGATCCCGTGGCGTTCGCTGCTCCGCACGTAGGAAATGATCACGGCTTCGCTTTCGCCGCCCTGAAAACTGTCCACGGTCGCGATATTCTTCTGAAGGAAGCGGTTCCAGCGGTCCGTCGCGAACCGCCCCCCGAAGATGTCCGAAAAGGTCTTCCGCAGCAGGACGATCTGCCTGCGGTACGGGCTGATCACCGTGATATCCTCCAGCGCATGACGTTCGAGCATGGACCGGAAGACTTCGGCGGCGATCCTGACTTCGCCGGGGTTCCAGATGCCCGGGCGGCCGTTCTCGTAGACGAACCGTTCCGCGCGCTTTCTGACGGGCAGATGCGAGGTCGAAATGATCTGAAGCGTGGATTTCGGGTATTGCAGTTCGCGTTCGCCGGGCGGAAGTTTGTAGTAGTCGGCGTCCGGGTTCGGCAGGAGCTCGGCGTTGTAGAACATCGTGGAGGCAAAGCGCAGGAGACGCGGATTGCGGCAGCGGTAGGAAAGATTGAGCACGTAGACGGGGAACTTGCGGTAACTGATGAGCCACTCCATGATGCTTTTCGTGGCGAGCGTGGCGGCCTCACTGTCCTGCGCCGGGTTGTCGCGCAGGATCTCCTCCAGCACGCTCTTGTGACGCGGGAACGGCGGGAGCTGCCTGTGGTCGCCGAGCAGGACGATGCGGTTCGCCAGGCGGGCCGCGAGGATCGATTCGTCGGGCGCGGCCATGCCGGCCTCGTCGATCAGGATCACGTCGAATTCGGTGCCGGTCTTTTGGAAATTTTCGATCGTGTAGTCGCGGAGCAGCCCCGGCAGGGTGCCCGCGAAAATGATGCCGGCGGCTTTTTCGCCGCAGCGGGACCGGATCTTCCGATAATTGCCCGGCGTGCCGACCCAGTGCCCCTCCATAAGCACGGGATCCACATTGTCGCGGTTGCGGGCGCACCGCAGGAACGGCAGGTCCAGGATCCGGCGGCAGAGGTTGTCGACGGCGGCATGCGACGGCGCGCCCACGAGGATTCGGAGCCCCTGCCGCTGCATCCGCCTCACGATCTGTTCCAGCAGATACGTCTTGCCCGTGCCGGGCGGCCCCTGGATCAGGACGACCTTGTTCGCGCCCGAACACGCCGCCTCCAATGCAGCCCGCTGAGGCGCGTTCAGATGATTTCCGGGGGCAGGCGGCGGGCACGGCGGAGCGGTGAACGGGACCGAGGCAAGGCCGAGCAGGCCGGCGGCCGCGCCGAACGAATCCGCGGCTCCGTGCTCCAGTTCAAGTTTGAGGTCGTGCAGACTGTTCGCATACTGTTCCAGCGGGCTCTTCGGCATCCGTGCCGTCAGATGGGCTTTTTCCTGCTCGAAATCCAGGCGGCGGTCCGTGCGGAGACGCCCCACGATCAGGTCGCCGTCGGCAAGGTCCACGTGCAGGAAGCCGACCCGCTCGCCGTCCGAAGCGCATACGGACAGGAGATCGTCCTGGCGGACCGGGGCGTCCGGCTGCGCCTGGAGTTCAATGACAGACTCGAGCCCGCTCGTGCGGAGCAGCCCGGCGTCGGCCAGGCGCAGCGTGAAATCGCGTTCGAGTTCCGCCTGAAGCCGTGCGGAACGTTCGATGAGTTCCAGACGCTGCCTCACGCGCCAGAGCGTTTCCGAACATACGATGTCGCGCCGGTTTTTCAAATAGGAGTCGTCTCCGTCAAGTTCGCGCGCATAGGTCCCGTCGAGCGGCAGGACCAGCTGGTCGTCGAGTTCGTCGCCCGCCAGGTCGGCGAGCGCGCTCTGCATGAGTTCGTGCACCTGCTGGGCCGTAAGGGCGCGGATGGCTTTCACTGCGCTGTCCGGGAAATAATCCGCAAGGCGATCGGCGTATTCGTGAAGCTCCTTCAATTTGACTTTGGGGTCGGCGGCCTTCCCATCCTCCTTCATCATGCGGGCGATCTCCCGCATCGCGTCGACCAGTTCCGCCGCGCCATCGCCCGTGAGCCGGACAGTTTCCTGCTCCTCCCACAGCGCCGCCCCGTCGTGCCGGAGGCGGATCAGGTAACTCTTTTCCCATTCGGCGGTCCGCACGCGCAGGCGCGGACATCCCTCCTCCCCGTCCCAGCAGTACACACCTTCGGCATCCGTGCCGCGGTGGCGGGGGAAACGGAGCAGAGTCCCGTTCAGCACCAGAGTGTTTTTCGAGACGGGGAACGGTTGCGGACAGCAGAGTTTTTCCCAAAGCTCGTAGAAAGCCCGCGAGGTCGCATGCGCGGGATTGCGTGCGAACATGCGTGCACGTTCCATCAGATAACTTTCTATGATTTGAGCCTCTGGTGAATTCATGAGCTGTATTTGTCCTTGACGTTGATGCGTCGTTTCGCGGGGGAAACCGGGTCCGTGTCCGCATTGATGCCTGCATAATATAGGTCGCAGGAAGCAAAAAGTCAAGTTCAAAACGCGGAAATGGCCGGAAAGGTGTTCGCCCTCACACGGCATCCTGCTCCGCGAAAACAAATATCGGGCAAACATGCCAGGGGCGGACGCGAAGACGGAGCCGAGAAGATTCGGCGGGGTTTTCACTTAATATTTTTTGAGGCGAAAGAATCCATGTTAAAAGGTTTTTTCCCTTTTTTTTACTTTTTTTTTCATGAAAACCGTTTGACAACGTTGGAAATGCGCGTTATATTATTTCCCGCAAGCTTAAAACCCGGACCACTCGGGTCCTGGTTTCCAAACTACACAAACCTCCAATAGAAAGGTCACTCTCAAATGAAAAAGATGATCCTTGCTGCCGGCGCCATCCTCGCCGCCGCCATCGTCACCAGCTGCGCTGGCGTCGCTG